>JAHEKO010000114.1:0-3894 GCA_024638355.1 Acidobacteriota bacterium | reverse complement strand
GCCGCTGGCGAAGACCTGGTTGAGCCGGCTCTCCGGATCGAGCACCCGCTTCCAGTAGCGATCGATCAGCCGCTGGAAGATCTCTTCCTTGTTGGCGAAGTGGTGGTAGAGGTTGCCGACCGAGAGCCCCGCCTCGCCGGCGATCTGCCGCATCGGGGTGGCGCCGAACCCCTGGCTGGAGAAGAGCCGCAGGGCCACGTCGAGGATGCTGGAGACCGAGATCTCCGACTTTTCTGCTCGACCCGCGGGTGTTTCCGCCGACGTCTTCATTCCCAACCGAACGTTCGTTTGGTCGAAACTACGGAGCCGTGGCGCCTTTGTCAACTACCCCGGCGGGCGGGGAGCCGGGTACCATCCCCTCCTTGCCGCCGTCCTTCGGGCGTCACCTCATGGAGAAACCGATACATGTCGCAGCGTAGCGGTCGCCGGCGATGGGCTCTCGCTCTCGCCGCCGTCGCGACTCTCGTCGCCGCGCCGCTCGCCGCCGAGGAGACCGGGAGGCGCCCCTTCCTGCTCGGCGGTATCCAGGTCAACGAGTCCGACCACGAGCGCTGGGCCGCCGCCCTCCTCCGCTCCGGCATGAACGCCGTCGAAGTGACGGCCTACGCCCACCAGAGCGCGTGGAACGGCTCGGAGCTCTGGTTCGCGGACGAAGAGCCGGCCGTGCTGGCCGAGATTCGCGCCGCGCGCCGCAACGGTCTCGAGGTCGTCCTGATCCTGCGCGTGGCGCTCGATCAGGCCTACCCGGAGAACCGCTTCCTCTGGCACGGCCTCATCTACCCGGAGACCGAGGAGCAGCTCGAGGAGTGGTTCCGCCGCTACACGGCGTTCGCCGTCAAGTGGGCGCGCATCGCCCGCGACGAAGGGGTCGACGTTCTCGGCATCGGCGCCGAGATGAACTCCCTATCCGCCACCCTCCCCGTGGCCGAGGTCCCGGAGCTGCCCGCCTACTACCTGGACGCCGACAAGCAGCAGGAGCTCCGCGCCCTGGTGGCGCGCTACGAAGACCGGGTCGGTGAGGAGGACCTGGCCGCCATGGGGGCCGGCGACTTCACTTCGCTCGAGGAGTTCCTGCGTGAGCGCAACCGCGCCGAGCGCAGCTGGGCCCGCCTCTACTCCTTCGCCGGCGAGCCGAATCGCGTCGAGCGGATCAACCGGCGCCGCCGGCTGCTGCTGGAGCACTGGCGAAATCTCATCGCCGCGGTTCGCGCTTCGTACCGGGGTCGGCTCACGCTGGCGTCGAACTTCGACAACTACCAGGAGGTCGCCTTCTGGAAAGAGCTCGACCTGATCGGGATCAACGCCTACTTCCCACTCCGCCCGTCGCTCGCCAGCCCGCTCGACGAGAAGCGGCTGAGAGAGGCCTGGCGGGAGATCTTCGCCGATATCGAGCGCTTCCAGGAGACGCAGGAGATGCGTCGCGAGGTGCTCTTCACCGAGCTCGGCTACACGCGGCGCAGCGGAGTCACCGTGGCGCCGTGGGGCTCTTCGGGGCTGGTGCCGATCTGGGATCCGCCCCGCAAGGAGCTGTTGATCTGGTCGCAGCAGCCGATGGACGATTCCGAGCGGGCGCTCGCGGTGCGTGCCCTCTTCTCGGCGTGGCACGCCGACGATCTGCCGCTCGCCGGTCTCTTCTACTGGAAGCTCTCGTCCCGGCTCGACCTGCGACGCTACGAGCCCTTCATGCTCTACCTCGGCCCCGAAGCCGGCGACCCGCTGTACGAGGCGGTGGGCCGATTCGCCCGCGTCGCCCGCCCTCCCGCACCGCCGGCGCGCCCCGGAACCGGCCTCTACTCGCGGTGGCGCGAAGCCGTCGCCCGCGGCGACGTAGACACCGCCCGGGCGCTGCCCACCTACCGCCGCGGTCTCCTCGCTCCGGCGACGCAGGAGCCCCTGCTCCACGTCGCCCTCCGGCTCGGGCGTTCCGCCATCGTGCGCGATCTGGTTCGGCGAGGCGCCAACCCGAACCGGCGAGATCGAGCGGGCCTTCTGGCGCTGCACTGGAGCTGCTATCAGGAGGATGCGGAGCTCGTCGAGCTGGTTCTCCCCGAGGCGAGCGTGTCGTGGTCGGACCGGCGCGGCGAGACACCGCTCCACAAGTGCGCGCGCCTCGACAACGCGGCGGTCCTGGGCGAGCTTCTGGCGCGGCGCCCCGAGCTGGCGCGGGCGCGGAACGCGCGCTCGCGAACCGCCCTCTGGCTCGCGGCCGATCAAGCCTCCGCGAAGACCGTCGATCTCCTCGTGCGCAGCGACGGCGGCGTGGAGCTGGTCGACGAGAGCGGCGCGGCTCCCATCCACGTCGCGGCCTCGCGGGGCGACCCGGAGATCGTCGAACGGCTGCTCGAGGCCTCCGGCGGCGACGCCCGCGACCGCTGGGGCTATCCGCCGGCCCACTACGCCGCCTATCACGGCCGTGGGGAGGCGTTTCGGCGGCTATGGAACCCGGACGGCGAGCGGCAACCGGAGCTGCTCCACCAGGCGGCGCACGGCGGCAGCGTAGAGATCCTCGAGGCCCTGCTCGCGACGGCGCCGGACCTCGACCGCGCGGATCGCGACGGGCGCACGCCGCTTCACATCGCGGTCATGAAGGCGCACGTGGACGCCGTGCGGCTGCTGCTCGAGCGGGGCGCCGAGATCGGCATCGCGGATCTCTCGGCAAAGAGCGCACTGCACCTGGCCGCGGAGGGGACGTCGACCGCGATCCTCCGGCTCCTGCTCTCTCGCCGTCCCGAGCTCGACCGCGGCGACCGCGAGGGCCAGACCCCGCTTCACCTCGCCGCTTCCTGGGGCCGGGTCGACAACGCCCGCCTGCTGCTCGAAGCCGGAGCGCGCGACGACCTGGCGGACGCCGAAGGCAGGACGGCCCTCGAGGTGGCCGAGGATCTGGAGCGTGGCCGGGTCGCCGAGCTCCTGCGAGCGCGCCGGGGCGGCTGAGCGCTCCACCCGCCGGAGTGGCGAAACACTCGCCGCAAGCTGATATCCGTGATGTGGCCCCTCGAGTTCGGGCCGACAGGGTCGGGCAACGTTCATTTGGAGCTGGGAGGTTCCGCCATGAAATGGCAAGTCCCGTGTATCTGCCTTATCCTAGCGCTCTTCGCCGCCCCGACTCTCGCCGTCGAGGCGGTGCCGTTCGCCGGCTTCGCCGGACTGGTGCTCGGCAACCCCGGGGCGCCGGTGGTCGATGTGCCGGCGAAGAGCTTCGTGGCCCTCTACGCGCTCGCCGAGTACGGAGGACCCACCCGGATCGGCGCCATGTGCGAGATCGAGGGACAGCAAGCCGAGTCCGGCAAGTCGACGCCGAGCGGGAGCTTCGTCGTGACCGTCTCGCTGGTGCGGCACTCGGGCCCGATCGAGAAGATCGCCCGCTTCAGGATGCGCTTGAGAGACGGCGTGGCCGAAGCGTCCAGGCTCCGCGAGATGTTCGTTCAGCCGGGCGACTACCTGCTGTTCAAGTTCCGGCACAAGGGCAAGGCGCAGCTGACCCACGAGAGGGTCTACGTCTACGTCTGGGCCGGTGCCCCGGACCTCCGGTTCGACTGACTGCTACTCGCCGTTCTTGAAGGGGATTCTGAGCGCGTAGACGCCTTCCTCGAGCACGCTCTCGACCGGGTGGCCGCTCTTGTGGAAGACGCGCATCATGCCGGAGTTCATCGCCAGCACGTCGGCGGTGAAGCCGGCCACGCCGTTGCGGCGCGCCGCGTCGATCAGCGCCGCCATGAGCTGCGTGCCCACCCCCTTGCCCTGCCAGTCATCGCGAACCAGGAAGGCGGAGTCGGCGAAGTTGCTTCGCGGGTCGCGCAGGTAGTGGGCGATCGCCACCATCTGGGCGTCCTCGTCGGTCGAGCTGGTGAGCACCACCAGCGCCATGTCGGCCTCGTAGTCGATGCGCAGGAA
>JAHEKO010000113.1:2802-9416 GCA_024638355.1 Acidobacteriota bacterium | reverse complement strand
AGAAGAAGAAGAGAACCAGAAGCGCGACGATTCCGCCGATGCGGCCGGCACCCAGCAGGGTCGAGAGCGACTCCATGATCACTTCGCCCTGGTCGAACAGGGTCGCCACCTCCATGACCTGAAGGCGTGGATTGGCCCGCAGCTCCTCGACCACCGCATCGACCCGCTGCGCCACCTCGAGCGCGTTGGCGTCGCCCTCCTTGAGCACCGACAGCGCCACCGCCGGTCGGCTCATCGCGCGCACGCGGTAGTCTTTGTCGGGAAGGTCGTAGGTCACCTCGGCGATGTCGCGTAGCCGGATGTTGTCGCTGACCAGCCGGTTCTCGAGCTCTTCGATGCCGCTGTAGCGGGCCACCGACCGCAGCAGGAGCTTGCGGCCGCCGTGCAGCACGTTGCCGCTCGACATGGTGAAGTTGTCGTTGGACAGCTGCTGCGCCAGATCGTAGATGTTGAGCCCCGAGGCGGCGGTACGCTCGCGGTCGAGCTCGATCAGGATCTCTTTCTCTTCGAGCCCGTGCGGCTCGACGCTGGCCACGCCGTCGATGCGCGAGAGCGGCAGGATCACCTCGTCCTGGATCAGGTTGTAGACGTCGATCACCGCCGGATCGATCGCCAGTCCGACGAAGTAGATCGGAATGCCCGAGGTGTCCTCCTTGAAGATGAACACCTGCTCTACGTCGTCGGGCATCACCAGTCGGGCACGCTCGACCCGGTCGCGCGCCTCGCGGTAGGCGACGTCCATGTCGGTGCCCTGCTTGAACATCAGCGTCACCATGCCGAAGCCGGTGCGGGCGTAGGAGTTGACCTTGCCGATGCCCGGCACGGTCGACAGCTCTTCCTCGAGCGGCAGAATGATCTTGTCGAGCACTTCCTGGGCCGGCGCGTCGCGCCAGGGCACCCGGATCGCCAGATGGTTGCCCTGGAAGCCCGAGGGGAAGAGCTCGAGCGGGATGCTGACCGTGGCGACCGATCCCAGCACCACGATGGTCACCAGAATCATCAGCACGGTGATCCGACGGTCGAGCGAGAAGCGCGGCAGCCGCGACTCGCGCCGCGAGCCGTTGTCGGTCGATGTCGTCTTCGCCATCCCTTGTTCCTTTCGCTCGGATCGGCTCACTGGATCACCCCCGAGGGCAGGGCATCGCCGCTCAGCTCTCCGGAGTCGGGCTCCCGCGTCTCCTGCCCGGTCAGCCGGCTGCGCAGGCGGTCGACCAGCGTGTAGATCACCGGGATCGCGAACAGCGTGAGCAGGGTCGAGACCACCAGGCCGCAGATCACCGCGATCGCCATCGGCGTGCGGAGCTCGGCGCCGTCGCCCAGGCCGAGCGCCATCGGCAGCAGGCCGAGCGTCGTGGTAGCGGTGGTCATCAGGATCGGCCGCAGCCGCACGTTGCCGGCGGTGACCACCGCCTCGGCCGTCTCCATTCCGCGCCGGCGCAGGATGTTGATGTAGTCGACCAGCACGATGGCGTTGTTCACCACGATGCCGGCCAGCATGATCATGCCGAGGAAGACCACGATCGACAGGCTGATGCCGAGCAGATAGAGCCCGACCACGGTGCCGAAGAAGGCGAGCGGAATGGTGAACAGGATGACGAGGGGATGCCAGAGCGACTCGAACTGCGCCGCCATGATCACGTAGACCAGGAAGATCGAGAGCGCCAGGGCGAGATAGAGGCTGCCCTTGCTGCGCTCCCACTCCTCGTTCTGCCCGGAGATGAAGAACGTCGTGCCGCTCGGCCAGTCGAGCGCGTTGAGCTCGGCCTTGATCGCCTCGACGGCGCTGCCGAGCGAGCCGCTCCGGATGTTGGCGTAGACCAGAGCCACCCGCCGGCCGTCGACCCGGCGCACCTCGCTCGGCCCCTCGGCGAGCTCGACGCTGGCCACCGCGGAGAGCGGAATGGCGCGCTCGCCGCCGGGATTGACGATCAGGTTGCGCACGTTCTCGACCGTCTCGCGGTCGGGCATCTCCAGGCGCACGACGATCGGGATCTTGCGATCCTTCATGTTGAAGCGGGTCGCCTCGAAGCCGAGCACCTTGTCGCGCACCAGCTTCGCCACCTGGCCCGGATTGAGGCCGTAGCGGGCGAGCAGGTCGCGATCGTAGACCACCTGCACCTCGGGGGCGCCGCGCTGGAGCGTGGTCTCGACATCCGCGAGCCGCGGCATCGAGGCCATGGTGCGCTTCACCGTCTCGGCCTGGCGCCGTAGCTGCACCAGATCATCGCCATGCACCTCGACCTCGACCGGCGACTTGAAGCTGAACAGCACCGGCCGCGTGACACGCGCGTCGAGGTCCGGAATCTGCGCGAACCGCTTCCGCAGCCGGCCGATCACCGCGTCCTCGATACGCGGATCCGCGCGGTCGAGCAGCACCTTGAACCGAGCCGTGTGCTCGCCTTCGTCGGACCGGCTCGAGTTGGCGGCGTCGTAGCCGACGGTCAGGAGCAACGACTCGATGTTCTGCTTCTCCTCGAGGATGGCGGTCTCCACCGGTCCGACGATCGACTCGGTGGCCTCGATCGGGGTCCCGACCGGAAGCGCGACCTCGACCGTGAACTCGCCCTGCCGGACCTCCGGCAAGAGCTCGGTGTCGAGCTCGCGCGCGGTCCAGCCGGTGACGAAGAAGCAGAGCGCGATGATCGTCAGCACCAGCACCGGGCTGGCCAGCGCCCGCCGCAGGGCGCGCGGATACCCGTCGTGCAGCCGGTCGAGGCTCCAGCGGGTGAGTCGGATCGGTAGCGCGACGACCCACTTGAAGGCGGTGCCGACCACCGGCCGCAACAGGTTCTTGCCCACCCACACGAGGCCCAGAAAGAGGGCCAGAAGCAGCTTGCCGATCACCTCCAACACGCTTCCCGCCAGGAAGCGCGTCACCAGATAGAGGACGACGAACGGATAGGCGATCATCCGCCAGAGCCGGCCGAGCACGCCACGCGGTCTCGCCCCCGCCGCGCGGAAGGCCGTCCAATCACGCCGCACCGCGTGCCAGGTCGCCCAGCGCAGGAACTCGAACCGGCTCGGGGCGCTCTTGACGAGCTTGACCCCGCCGCGGCTGGCCAGCATAGGGATCAGAAAGAGGGCGACCACCAGCGCCGCCAGCAAGGAGATCACCACCGCGAGCCCGAGGTCGCCGAACGCCTGGCCCGCCACTCCTTCGACGAAGACCATCGGGAAGAAGACGGCGATCGTGGTCAGGGTGGACGCGACGACCGCGCCGCGCACCTCGTTGGTACCCCGGTTGGCGGCCGCCTTGACGTCGTCGCCCTCCTCGCGGCAGCGGAAGATCGACTCGAGGACCACGATCGAGGAGTCGACCAGCATGCCGATGCCGAGCGCCAGGCCGCCCAACGACATCACGTTGAGGCTGACTCCGAGCAGGTTGAGCGGCGCGAACGTGACCAGCAGCGAGATCGGAATGCTGATCGCGATGATCGTTGTCGTGCGCAAGTCCTCGAGGAAGAAGAAGAGCACCAGAATCGCCAGCAGCCCGCCCATGATGGCGGTGTTGCGCACCTCGTTGATGCTCGACTCGATGAACAGCGAGCGGTCGGCGACCAGGGTCAGCTCGGCGCCCTCGTTCTTCCACATCTGCTCGGCCAGACCGGGCGGGGCCGCGGGCTGGCCTTCCCCACCGCGGCCGCCGAACCCCGGCTTGGCCTTCTTCTCGGCGACCACCGGCTCGCCGGCCTCGCGCTTCGCCCGATCTTCCTTCGCCTTCTCCAGATCGAACTCGCCCAGCTCGGCCTTCACCCGTTTGGCAAGGGCCACGATGTTGGCGTCGGCCTCCTTGAAGATGTCGATCTGGACGCTCTCCTTGGAGTTCGTCCGGGTGAGGATCTCGCGCTCCTTGTGGCCGCGCTCGACCCGGCCGATCGCGGAGACCCGCACGTCGCGCCCCTCGAACCGACTGACCACGGTCTCTTCGATCTGCTCGAGGTCCTCGTACTCGTTCAGCGTTCGCACCATGTACTCGGTGCGCCCCTCGGTCAGGGTGCCGCCGGCGAGATTGACGTTTTCCTGCGCCAGGCGGTCGATCACCGCCTGGATATCGAGACCCGTGCGCCGCAGCTCCTCCTCGTCGAGAAGCACGTGGATCTCCTCTTCGAGGCCGCCGCGCACGCGCACCGCCGCGACGCCCTTGATCGGCTCGAGGGCGCGCTTGATCTGCAGGTCGGCGATCCGCCGCAGCCGCCGTAGCCCCTCCTCGCCGGAGAAGCGGTCGCCCGCGCCGGCCATGCTGAGCTCCATCACCGGGTCGAGGGCGGGATCGAAGCGCAAGATGAGCGGGCGCTCCGCCTCCTCCGGCAGGAGAATCAGGTCGAGCTTCTCGAGCGAGTCCTGGATCGCCTGCGACATCGGCGTATCCCAGGTGAACTCGAGCACGACGTCGCTGACGCCCGCGCGGCTGATGCTCGACACCCGGCGCAGGCCGCCGACCACTCCCAACGCCTCCTCCACCGGCCGGCTGATGTCGTTCTCGACCTCCTCGGGAGCGGCGCCGGGATACTCGGTGCGCACCGTGATCGTCGGATACGACATCTCCGGCATCAGCGTCACCGGCAACCGGCCGTACGAAAAGTAGCCGAATACCACCGCCGCCACGAACACCATCGTGATCGCCACCGGCCGGCTGGTGACGAAGCTCGACAACGCCGAGCGCTCGTCCGGCGACGTGGGAGCGGGACTCTCGGACGGCGCCGTCACCAGCTCTCTCCTAACCGCCCGCGACCTCGGCCTGCGGCTCTTCGGCCGCGGCCGGCTGCCCGACCAGGCGAATCAGCGAGCCGTCCTTGAGGCCCGCCTGCCCGGCGATGACGATCCGGTCGCCTGCCTCGAGCACACCGTCGGGCTCGATGTTGTCGCGGTCCTCGAGCACCGCGCGGAGCAGCAGGCGCTCGACCCGCAGCTCCTCCTCGCCGTCCTCGTTGGTCACGGACTTGGGACGGAAGACGAAGATCTGATCGGCGTCGTAGACCAGCGCCTTCTTCGGCACCAGAAGGGCGTCGAGATCGACCGCGGTGATCAGCTCGACGGTGACGTACATGCCGGGGAGGAGCTCCTGGTTGCGCGGGATCGAGACCGTGACCTTGACGGTCCCGCTGCGTGGATCGACGCGCGGCGCCATCCGGTCGACGGTGCCGGTGCGCGGCTCGTCGTCGCCGGCCGCCTGGGCGATGATCCTCGCCTCGAGTCCCTTCTCAACGCGGTGCAGGTCCTTCTCCGGCACATAGACGCGCGCCACGATCGAATCGAAGTCGACGATGTCGAACAGGTGCTGGTTGAGGGTGACCTGATCGCCGACGTTCACCAGCCGCGAGGTGATGGTCCCCGTGATCGGCGCCCGAACCTCGGTGTAGCCGAGCTCGCGCTGGGCGTCTTGCAGCGCCAGCCCGAGCTGCTCGAGGTTGTAGGTCGCCTCGGTGAAGGTCTCCTCGCTGATCAGCTGCTGCTCGTAGAGGCTGGTCTGCCGCTCGTACTCGCGCTGCGCCTTCTTGAGCTGGCTCTCGGCGCGGGCGAGCGCCGTGCGCTGCGCGTCGTCCTGCAGCCGAATCAGGAGCTGGCCGCGCTTCACCTCGTCTCCCTCTTCGACGAGAAGCTGGCGCACTCTGCGCGCCGCCTCCGAGAAGATCTGCACCTCGCTCTCCGCCTCGAGGTTGGTCGAGAACTTCAGGACCGATTCGATCCGGCCACGCCCGAGCGCGACCACCTCGACGGGCACCGCCTCCTCGCCGTTCTCCTCGTCCTCGGCGTCGGAGTCGCCGTTGTCGCCGGTCTCGCGCTCCGCCTTCTCCTCCGAGCCCGCTTCGCCGTCGCCGCCCTCGCCCCGCGAGCAGCCCAGGGCGCCGGCGAAAACCAACGCCACTGCCAGAATCCACAGGCCCAGACGGGCGCCGCTTGCATGCCTCATCGAATGCACAACCTCCTAGGAAGACTCGGGTTTCGGCCTACAGCTCCAGCCGCGGCCTCGGTGAGCCTACCTTTTGTACGGTCCAGGCGCCCATTTGTTCGCCCGGCCCCTCAGGGCTATCTCCGCGGCGGATCTTACCCGACCCGACCCGACCCGACTGCCGGCGAGCCGGCGCGACTCAGCCGAGTCCGGCCGCCATCAGCGAAATCGCCGCCGCGACGCCCAGATAGTGAACCGCGAGCGGCGCCAGCAGGCTGCCGGAGCGCTCCCGGCAGAGCGCCAGCGCGAGGCCGAAAAGCAGCACGCCGGCCACGGCGACGAGCGGCGACAGTGACGGCCAGACGAGGCCGGCAGAGCCCACCGGCGGGTGCCAGAGCGGAACCGTCCAGATCGCGTAGAGGATCGACGACAGCGCCACCGGCCACGATAGGGACCAGCGACTCCCACCGTGATGGGCGCCGAAGCTGCCCATCAGGAGCCCCTGGGCTACGCCGCGGAATGCCAGCTCGGCCGCCAGCGGGAATGCCAGCAGCGCCGCCAGGTCGGCTCCGGTCGGCGCCACGCCCTCGCGCCAGAGAATCGGCGGGGCCCACGCCCCACCCAGGAGGGCGCCCCCGACCGCCACCGGCACCAGCCAGAGCCACTCCACCCCGACCGGCAGCTGGAAACCGAAGAGGCGCCGTCGCCGGCCTCGCGCCAGCAG
>JAHEKO010000113.1:0-2702 GCA_024638355.1 Acidobacteriota bacterium | reverse complement strand
TCGAGCCGAACCAGCGGCAGGACGCTCTCCTTGATCGACTCCTCGGCCTTGTTTTGCAGATGCACCGAGTTGAGCAGCACCCAGATCGCCATCACGGTATCCAGGTCGGGCTCGTTGGCGTAGACCGTCCACGGCCGCTCGCGCAGGTCGAGGCCGCGCAACACCAGGACCATCGCCTGCTCGCAGGCCGCCATGGTGAAGCGGCGCTCGCAGCCGGCATGGTGATCGAGGTTGTAGACCCTGCGCTCCAGGTCGAGGAACGGCTCGCTCTGCGCGGCGCCGTCGACGAAGATCGTGCCGGGCGGAAACTTACGGGCGGAGGCCGCCGTGACCGAGAAGTCGCGCTGGATCCTGACCTTGACCTCGGGCATCTCCAGACAGGAGAGATAGCGCCCGTCCTCGTCCTCCTTGAGGGCGTAGCGATCCGGCAACTGGCCGACCACCGCGCGGTAATCCTCCAGCCGCACGGGGGTCTCGCCGTCGCTCGCTCGAGCGACGGAAACGCGAGACCTGTTCTCTTCCATTTCCATGGTCATGGACGGTCCGAACTGAGGCGAAGGAGGAGTCTAGCAGTTCGGCACCATGAACGCCGCTGGCCCCCTCCAGCGGGCGGCGCATCGGGAAGTGGAGGCAAGGTCAGGCTAGACTCGGCGGGTCCCGTGTCGCGCTCTTCGACCCTCCATCACCGCGCCTGCAACCTGTGCGAGGCGATCTGCGGCATCGAGGTCGAGGTGCGCGACAACCGTGTGCTGTCGATTCGCGGCGACGAGGCGGACCCCTTCAGCCGCGGCTACATCTGTCCGAAGGCGGTCGCTCTCGGCGACCTGCAGGACGACCCCGACCGGCTGCGGCGGCCCATCCGGCGCACCGCGGCGGGCGGCTGGACCGAGATCTCGTGGTCCGCCGCGCTGGACGAGACGGCCGATCGCATCCGCTCGGTGCGCGCCGCCCACGGTGCAGATGCGCTCGCCGTCTACCTCGGCAACCCGAACGTTCACAGCCTCGGCGCCCTGCTCTACGGCCCCCCGCTCCTGCGCTCGCTACGGACCCGGAATCGCTTCTCGGCGACCTCGGTCGACCAGCTCCCCCACCACGTCGCGAGCCGCTTCATGTTCGGCCATCAGCTGCTGCTGCCGGTCCCCGACGTCGACCGCACCGATTTCCTTCTGATGCTGGGCGCCAACCCGCTGGCCTCGAACGGCAGCATGATGAGCGCACCCGGCATGAAGCGCCGGTTGCGCGAGCTGCGGGCTCGCGGCGGCCGCCTGGTGGTCGTCGATCCCCGCCGCACCGAGACCGCCGAGATCGCCGACCGGCACCTCTTCGTGCGGCCGGGCAGCGACGCCTTGCTGCTGATGGCGCTGCTCCAGGTGATCTTCGCCGAGGGACTCGAGCGGCCCGGGCGCCTGGCCGATTTCTCGACGCCGCTCGACGAGCTCCGCGAGCTCTCGCGCGATTACACGCCGGCGGCGGTCGCGCCGGCGACCGGCGTCGACGCGGCCGAGATCGCGCGGCTGGCGCGCGACCTCGCCGCCGCGCCCACCGCTTCCTGCTACGGCCGCTTCGGAGTCTCGACCCAGGAGTTCGGCGGCCTCTGCCAATGGCTGATCAACGCGCTCAATCTCGTCACCGGCAATCTCGATCGCCCCGGCGGCGCGCTGTTCACCCGGCCCGCGGTCGACCCGGTACCGGCCTTCGGGCGCGGCCACCTGGGCCGGTGGCGCTCACGGGTGCGGGATCTGCCCGAGTTCGGCGGTGAGCTGCCCGCCGCGACCCTCGGCGACGAGATTCTCGAGCCGGGAGACGGGCAGGTGCGGGCCCTCTTGACGGTGGCGGGCAATCCGGTGCTCTCCACCCCCAACGGCGCCCGCCTCGAGCGCGCGCTGCCCGAGCTCGAGTTCATGGCGTCGATCGACTTCTACCTCAACGAGACGACCCGGCATGCCCACATCATCCTGCCGCCGACGCCGCCTCTAGAACGCGACCACTACGACCTCGTCTTCCATCTTCTGGCGATCCGCAACACGGCCAAGTTCTCTCCCGCCGTGCTCGCGCCGGAGCCGGGCACGCGGCACGAGTGGCAGATTCTCGCCGAGCTCCACCGGCGCCTCGACGACGGTCCCTGGACCGCGCGGGCGCGGCGCGCGCTCGCCCGCCTAGCCGGACCGCGCCGGCTGCTCGCGCTGGCGCTGCGCTTCGGTCCCCGGGGCGCCGGCCTCACCCCGTTCGGCGGCGGTCTCACCCTGGGCAAGCTCGAACGCTCGCGGCACGGCATCGACCTCGGCGCCCTCGAGCCGTGCCTTCCCGGCCGGCTGCGAACGCCGGACCGCAAGATCCACCTCGCCCCGCCCGAGCTCGCCGCCGATCTGCCTCGCCTGCACGCGCGCCTCGAGGCGTCGGCGAGCCCGGAGCCGCTGCGCGACACGCTCTTGCTGATCGGTCGCCGGGAGCTCCGCAGCAACAACTCCTGGATGCACAACGTGCCCCGACTGATGACCGGACGGCCGCGCTGCACCCTCTTGATGCACCCCGAGGACGCTCGCCGTCGCGAGCTGGAGAGCGGGCAGCGGGTCGCCTTGAGCTCGCGCGCCGGCAGGGTCGTCGCGCCGCTGGAGATCAGCGACCGGATGATGCCGGGCGTCGTCAGCCTTCCGCACGGCTGGGGCCACCATCGAGAAGGCAGCCGCCTCGCCACAGCCGCC
>JAHEKO010000614.1 GCA_024638355.1 Acidobacteriota bacterium | reverse complement strand
TGCGCGCTTTCCTCTTGACCTAGGGCGACGCCGCTGTACCTGTCGCGGTGAGCTCACTTTACGGGCCGCAGCGCCTCTCGGATCCACGGCAGCACGTGCTCGAAGTCGCACTCGCCGTTTTCGAGTAGCCCGACCAGGAAGGCATGCGCCTCGTGCGAGTCGACCTCGAGCTTCCACCCGTTCAGGCGCAGGAAGGTATCGGCGGCGAAGAAGGCGACCCGCTTGTTGCCGTCCACGAAGGGGTGATTCATGATCAGCGACTCGAAGAGCGCGGCCGCCATCGTCGCCAGATCGCCGTAGTAGCCCGAGCCTGGCCGGTAGAGGGCGCTCTCGAGCAGCCCCAGATCGCGCACGCCGGGAGGTCCGCCGAAGACCTCGATCAGGCGTGCGTGGATCGCCAGGACCTCGTCGCGCGTCAGGAACGAGACCGAGTCACTCGGCAAGGAGGCGGCCCAGCTCCTCGTTGTCGGCGATCGACTCCTCGAGGTGGCGCAGTACCGCCGGCCGGACACGACGCCGGCGGACATAGTCCCGGATCGCTTCGGTCAAGAGCCCGGAGATGCTCTGATGGAACTCCTCGGCCAGAGCTCTGAGGTCGTTCCAGGCCGCCTCGTCCACCTTGGAGCTGATCTTGATCGCCGCCATGCGCTAAGACTGACATGTCAAGATATGTCAAGTCAAGCCCCGAGGGTCTCTTCTCACTGCCAAGCGGCAGCCCAAATCACTCGCACATCAGCGGTCGCTCCGAGCGCCGACTCGAGACCTTGGGCTCTCTTCGGCCGCTTCACGATCGCGCCGGCGCTCAACGTCGACTTCGTGGACGACGGGCTCGGTGCTACTCGGAGTTTGCCTGGTGCGGCTCCTGCGCTCGGCCGGCGCCAAGCGGGACGAGGGCGAGCCCTGACGCCTCGGCCCGATCGCCGCATATACTGAGCCGTCTTTTTCAGAGAGGGAGGTCCCTGTGATCTACGTCTGGGCGGTCGCCATCTATCTCGCGTTCCTGATCGGCGTCAGCATCTACAAGAGCCGGCAGGTCAAGAGCCAGGACGACTTCATGGTCGCCGGGCGGAACGTGACGGCGTCCTTTCTCGTCGCCACCCTGGTGTGCACCTGGATCGGCTCGGGCAGCCTGTTCGGCGGCGCCGGGCGGGCCTTCCGCGAGGGCTTTTCGGCCCTGTGGATGAGCGCCGGCGCGTGGGTCGGCATCGCGATCGTCTACTTCCTCGCCCACCGGGTGCGGCGCATCGCCAAGTACACGGTGCCCGACATCCTGGAGACGCGCTACACCCCGGCGGCGCGGCTGCTCGGCTCGCTGGCGATCATCATCGCCTACCTCACCATCGCCAGCTACCAGTTCAAGGGGGGCGGGCGGATCCTGGCGATCCTGATCCCCGGCGTCGATCCGATCGTCGGCGCGGCGATCACCTGCGGGCTGGTGGTGCTCTACACGGTGGCCGCCGGCATGCTGTCGATCGTGACGCTCGATCTGGTCAACGGCATCATGATCACGGTCGGCATCCTGATTGCCGCGCCGCTGGTGCTGGGCGCCGCCGGCGGCTGGGGCGAGTTGACGACGACACTGCCCGAGAGCCACTTCACGGTGGTCGGCCGCACCGGCATCGCCCAGGCGCTGGGGCTTTTCTTCCCGACCTTCTTCTTGCTCCTGGGCGAGAGCGGCATGTACCAGAAGTTCATGGCGGCCAAGGACGCAATCACCGCCCGGCGCGCGGTGATCGGCATGATCATCGGCGTCATCGTGGTCGAGACGGTGCTCGACGCCACCGCGATCTTCGGTGCCGGCATCTACTGGAGCGATCCCGCGTATCACGCCGCCGACGGCACCTTCGACAGCGCCGCCACCGAGACGATCCTGCTGCAGCTGGCGCGGCACAACCTGCCGATGGTCTTCGGCATCCTGCTGCTGATCGGCGGCGTGGCGATCGTCTTCTCGACCGCCAACACCTTCCTGATGATCCCGTCGACCAACGTCGCCCGCGACATCTATCAGCGCTTCATCAATCCCGAGGCGACCCAGGAGCGGGTGGTCCTCATCCAGCGCTTGATGATCGTTCTGCTGGCGATCATCGCCTTCGTGGCGTCGACCTTCTTCGAGAGCATCCTCGACATGGCGCTCTACGCCTACACGATGGTCGGCGCTGCGGTGACTCCAGCGCTGCTCGCGGCCTTTCTCTGGAAGCGGGTCACCCAGTTCGGCGGCACCCTGTCGGTGGCCGCAGGCGTGGTCACCAGCCTCCTCTTCGCGGTGCTCAACAAGGTCGGTGTCGAGAGCCTGCCCCTGGGGTTCGTCACCATGCCGCTCGACTACGAGTACGCGATCTACCCGGCGGCCACCGCCTCGATTCTGAGCCTGATCGTCGGCAGCCTCTTGACCCCGCCGTCGCCCGAGGAGAAGTGGCG
>JAHEKO010000112.1:7723-9433 GCA_024638355.1 Acidobacteriota bacterium | reverse complement strand
CCCTCGCTCTTGACCAGCTTCCAGGGCTCGCGAGCCACCAGGTACTGATTGACCTCCGAGAGCAGCTTCCACAGGCTGGCGATCGCCCGATTGAAGGCGAAGGCCTCCATCGCTTCGTGGTACTCGGCCACCGCCTTCTCGGCGGCGGCGATCAGCGGGTTGTTGCCGCACGACTCGGGCGGCGTCTTGCCGCCGAAGGTCGAGCGCGACAGCTTGACCAACCGGCTGACCGTGTTGCCCAGGTCGTTCGCCAGATCGCTGTTGAAGCGATCGACGAAGGCCTCGTCTGAGAACGAGGCGTCCTGGCCGAAGACCATGTCGCGCAGCAGGAAGTAGCGCAGCGCGTCGGGCCCGAAGCTCTCGATCAGGTAGTCGGGCTGGACGACGTTGCCCACCGACTTCGAGACCTTCTTGTTGTCGCGCAGCCACCAGCCGTGGATGGCGACGGTGCTCGGCACCGGCAGGCCGGCCGACATCAGGAAGGCCGGCCACCAGATGGCGTGAAAGCGCAGGATGTCCTTGCCGATCAGGTGGACTCGCGTGCCGTCGCCGTGCCAGTAGTCGTCGAGCTTCGAGGTCTCGGGCGAGCCCAGACCGAGCGCCGAGAGGTAGTTGGTGAGGGCATCGAGCCAGACGTAGACGACCTCGTTCTCGCGCCCGGGGAAGGGAATCCCCCAACCGAGACCGGCGCGGCTCACCGAGATGTCGCGGAGCCCGCCCTCCACGAAGCTCCGCACCTCGTTGGCGCGGCTCGGCGGGATGACGAACGGCCTCTCGCCCGAGTAGAGCTCGAGCAGACGATCCTGGTACTTGCCGAGGCGGAAGAAGACGTTCTCCTCCGACTGCCACTCGGCCTCGCTCTCGTGAGTCGGACACCGATTGCCCTGCAGGAGCTCCTTCTCGGTGTAGAAGCTCTCGCACGACGAGCAGTACCAGCCCTCGTGGAGAGCCGTGTAGAAGTCGCCCGAAGCCTCGATCCGCCGCACCATCTCTTCGACCGCGAGGCGATGTCGATCCTCGGTGGTGCGGACGAAGTCGTCGTGGGAGATGCCGAGGGTCCGCCACAGCTCGTGGTAGCGCGAGACCACCCGGTCGGCCTGCTCGCGGGGCTCGATGCCCAGCTTCGCCGCCGCCTTCATGATGCTCTG
Source organism: Acidobacteriota bacterium (assembly GCA_024638355.1). Lineage (GTDB taxonomy): Bacteria > Acidobacteriota > Thermoanaerobaculia > Multivoradales > JAHEKO01 > JAHEKO01. The sequence continues at coordinate 8,285 of JAHEKO010000112.1, read as the reverse complement.
GCCGTGCTCGTCGGTGCCGGTGAGAAAGAAGACGTCGTCGCCGACGAACCGCCGGTACCGGGCCACCACGTCGGCGACGACCGTCGTGTAGATATGACCGATGTGGGGCAGATCGTTGACGTAGTAGATCGGGGTCGAGATATAGAACCGGCCCATCCACCAATCTTAGTGGAATCGGGGCGCTCCCACTGCCCGCAAACGCGCATCTTTCCTATAATTCGGCTTCGAGTCCCGGGGTCGAGACCTTGAAGCGAAGTCCGATCGAGTCGTCGAATGCCGAGCGCCTGCGCCGGGCCGCCGCCTTGGCGGCTGTCCTCATCTGCTGCGCCGGTCCGGCGCTCTCGGCGGACCGACCGTCGCTGGTCCTGATCACCATCGACACCCTGCGCGCCGACCGCCTCGGCTGCTACGGCTATCACCGCGACACCACGCCCAGCCTGGATGCCTTCGCCGCGGAGGCATTCCTGTTCGAGAACGCCTACACGACGATGGCCACCACCTTGCCGGCCCACGCCTCGATCATGACCGGCACCCACCCCATGACCCACGGCCTGGTGGCCAA
>JAHEKO010000112.1:0-7623 GCA_024638355.1 Acidobacteriota bacterium | reverse complement strand
ATGCCTTCGCCGCGGAGGCATTCCTGTTCGAGAACGCCTACACGACGATGGCCACCACCTTGCCGGCCCACGCCTCGATCATGACCGGCACCCACCCCATGACCCACGGCCTGGTGGCCAATGCCGCCTTCCTGCCGCGCGATCTCGACGATGCCGGCACCCTGCGCACGCTGGCGGAGATGCTCGCCGACCGCGGCTACGCCACCGCGGGCTTCGTCAGTGCCGCTCCCCTCAAGCGCCACTCGGGAATCGACCGCGGGTTCCAGCGCTTCGACCAGCCGCTCGGCCTGCAGCGCGGAAGCCGCAAGACGACCGAGCTGGCGCTCAGATGGCTGGACGACCATGACGAGGGACCGTTTCTGCTGTGGGTGCACTACTTCGATCCGCATTGGCCCTACCAGCCGCCCTGGAAGTACCGCAAGGAGTTCACCGAGACCCGCCGGCTGGTGAGCTACCTCCGCCGGCTGGGCGTCCGGCGCAGCGAGTCGGCGCGGATCTTGAGCATCAACAACGCCTACGACGGCGAAGTGCTCTACACCGACTCGCAGATCGGCCGCCTGTTCGAGCGGCTCAAGGCGGCGGGGCTGTGGGACGACTCGATCGTGGCGGTGACCTCGGACCACGGCGAGGGGCTGGGCCAGCACGATCACCTCTACCACGGCCGCATCTACAACGAGCAGCTGCGGGTCCCCCTGCTGATGAAGCTCGCTCGTCAGCGCGAAGGTCGCCGGATCGGGCGGGTGACCTCTCTGGTCGACCTCCTGCCGATCCTGACCTCCGCCGGCGGTCTGCCGATCGCTTCCGGCGACCGCGGGCAGTTCCAGGGCGTCGACGCCCTCGGCTCGAGCCCCGGCCGGGCCCACGTCGTCTCCGAGCGCACCCACCGCCGGGGCTCCTGGGGGCCGGCCCGCCGCTACGCCCTGACCGGATCCGAGTGGAAGCTGCTGCACTCCCCCACCGAAGGCAGCGCCCTCTACCACCTCGGCCGCGATCCCCACGAGACGCGCAGCGTGATCGACGAGCACCCCGAGGTCGCGGACCAGCTCCTGGCCATCCTGTCCGAGCGCATCCGCGAGCACTACCGCGAGCCCGATCCGGCAAGCGCCAACCAGCGCGACAGCGAGACGCTGCGACAGCTTCGAGCGCTCGGCTACGTCGACTAGCTACCAGCCACCCCGCCGCCGCAGCGACAGCCAGCGCCCCCCGGCGGCGAGGATCAGATGGTCCACCAGGCGGACGCCGACCACGTCGCCGGCCTGGGCGACGCGGCGCGTGAAGCCCAGATCCTCGGCGCTCGGCGAGGGATCGCCGCTCGGATGGGTGTGAAACAGGATGAAGCCGGCGGCGTCGCGCAGCAGGCCACGCTTGAGAATGGCGCGCGGCTCGGCGGCCGCGCGATTGAGGGTGCCGCGGTAGATCTCGCACTCCGCGACCAGGCGGTTTCGGGTGTCGAGGTAGAGCGCCCCCATCACCTCCTGGTCCTTGCGCGAGTAGCGAAGCCCCAGATAGCTGGCGACCGCCTCGGCGTGGGCCAGCGGCTCGCGCTCCGGCAGCCGGGCGCGGGCGAGCCGGCGCCCGATCTCGATCGCCGCCAAGAGAGACGCGCACTTGGCGGGGCCGAGCCCGCTCCGGCGCAGCGTCGCCGGCGTCAAGCCGAGCAGCCCGGCGAGGCCGTCGGCATCGCGCAGCAGCCCGCGCGCGAGATCGACTACCGACAGACCGCGCCGGCCGGTGCGCAGGAGGATGGCGATCAGCTCGGTATCGGTGAGGGCCGCGCTGCCGTTCTCGAGCAAGCGCTCGCGGGGGCGCTCTTCGACAGGCACTTCGCGGACGAAGTTGGATCGTTCGGTCATCGTCCATTGGGACGGCAACCGAGCCCGGCGTCTGGCACGAGGCCTGTGGCATAGTCGCCCACGCATGACCGGCCACCCCGTGCCCTTCGCCGATCTCGACCCCGGCGAGCGCGACTACTCCACCGCCCGCTCGGTCATCCTGCCGGTCCCCTACGAGCGCACGACCTGCTGGGAGAAGGGGACGCGCCAGGGTCCGGACGCGATCCTGCGAGCCTCGCACCACCTCGAGCTGTGGGACGACGAGCTCGGGCTCGAGATCAGCTCGCAGGGAATCGCCACCCTGCCCGACCTCGATCCGCGGCACGAAGAGCAGGGTGAAGCCCTCGACGAAATCCGGGTCGGCGCCCTGGCGCCGATGCGCGACGGCAAGTTCGTCGTCGCTCTGGGCGGCGAGCACTCGATCACGCCGCCGCTGGTCGCGGCGGCCAAGGAGGTCCACGGCGAGATCGGCGTCCTCCAGTTCGACGCCCACGCCGACCTGCGCGACAGCTACCAGGGGAGTCCCTACAGCCACGGTTGCGCCATGCGCCGGATCCTCGACCTCGAGCTGCCGACCCTCGCCGTCGGCATCCGCTCGCTGTCCACCCCCGAGGCCAGGCTCGTCCGCCAGCGCAATCTGCCCGTGATCTGGGGCCGCGAGCTCCCCGGCCTCACCGCCGAGCGCTTCGAAGCCGAGCTCTCCGAGCTGCCCGACCGCGTCTACCTGACGTTCGACGTCGACTACTTCGACCCCGGCTTCCTCCCCGCCACCGGCACTCCGGTGCCCGGCGGCGGCGACTGGTACTCGACGCTGGGGCTCCTGCGGCTACTCTTCGCCGTCAAGGAAGTCGTGGCGATGGACGTCGTAGAGGTCCGCCCGACTCCCGGCCTCCACGCCAGCGAGTTCATCGCCGCGAACCTGGCCTACAAGTGCCTCGGCTACTCGGCTACCCCGCCAGCACCGAGCCGCCGTTGACGTTGAGGATCTCGCCGGTGATGTGCCGGGCCAGCGGCGAGGCCAGGAAGACCACCGGCCCGGCGATGTCCTCGGCGGTGGCGATGCGCCCGAGCGGGATCTCGGAGGCGATCCGCTCGCGGCCGCCGTCGGCGTAGGCCGCGGCGGACATGTCGGTGTCGACCCAGCCGGGGGCGACCGCGTTGACGCGCACTTTCGGCGCCAGCTCGGTCGACCAGGACTTCGTCATGGCGATGATCGCGCCCTTGGAAGCGGCGTAGGGCGAGTGAAAGGCCTCGCCACGCTGGCCCGCGGTCGAGCTGATGTTGACGATCGAGCCATCGTCGGACGCCTCGAGGAGCGGCAGCGCGGCGCGCCCGCACAGGAAGCAGGCGTGCACGTTGACGCGCCAGGTCTCCTCGAGCGCCTCGGCGTCGAGCTCCGCGAGCGGATTGGGTCCCCAGATACCGGCGTTGTTCACCAGGCAGTCGAGTCGCCCCCACTCTCCGCTCACGTGCTCGAACATCCGTTCGACGGCCTCGGCTTCGGAGAGATCGCCCTGATAGAACAGATGGGCGGCGTGGTCGACACCGGGCAGCGAATCGTGGATTCGCTCGGCCTCGGCGTCGGCGCTCTTGAAGTGCACGAGCACCGCCGCGCCGGCCGCCGCGAAGGCCCGGCAGCAAGCGGCGCCGATACCCCGGCTGCCGCCGGTGACGACCACCCTGCGGCCCGCGAGGTCGATCAACCTTCGACCTCGAGCACCATGGCGATCCCCTGGCCGCCGCCGATGCAGGCGGCCGCAACGCCCAGGCCGCCACCGCGGCGCCCGAGCTCTTTCAACAGCGTCAGGACGATCCGCGAGCCGGTCGCGCCGAGCGGATGGCCGAGGGCGATCGCCCCGCCGTTGACGTTCAGCTTGTCGATGTCGAGGTCGAGTTCCTCAATGACCGCCAGGATCTGGCCGGCGAACGCTTCGTTGATCTCGATCAGATCGAAGTCTTCGAGCTCCACCCCGGCCCTTCCGGCGGCCGCATGGATCGCGGGCGCGGGGCCGATCCCCATGCGCGACGGCTCGACGCCGACGGTGGCCCACGACCGGATCCGGCCGATCGGCGTGCGGCCGGCCGCTTTCGCCTTCTCGGCCGTGGTCAGCACCATCATCGCCGCGCCGTCGACGATTCCCGAGGCGTTGCCGGCAGTCACGAAGCCCTCCTTGTCGAAGACCGTCGGCAGCTTCTCCAGCGTCTCCATGGTGGTGCCGGGCCGAAGGTGCTCGTCGCGCTCGACGGTCCGCGCCCGCTTGCCGCGCCCTACCTCGACGGGCACGACCTCCTCGCCGAGCCGGCCCGCTTCCCACGCCGCCGCCGCCCGCTCCTGGGACATGACGGCGAACTCGTCCTGCCGCTCACGGCTGATGCCGTACTCCTTCGCCAGGTTGTTGCTCGTCTGGGCCATGTAGCAGCCGCAGTACGAGTCGAGGAGCGCCACCATCAGAAGATCGCTGAGCTGCCCCTGCCCGAGCTTGAGCCCGTTGCGCGCGCCCCAGATGCAGTGCGGCGCCTGCGACATGTTCTCCATGCCGCCGACCAGGCAGGTCTCGGCCTCTCCGGCCAGGATCAGGTGCGACCCGGAGATGATCGACTGGATCCCCGAGCCACAGAGCCGGTTGACGGTCAGCGCCGGTACCCCCTCGGGCACGCCCGCCTTGAGCGCCACGTGGCGGGCGCCATAGATCGCGTCGGGCGAGGTCTGAAGCGCGTTGCCGACCACGGCGTGGTCGATTTCGTCCGGCTCCACCCCGCTGCGCTCGAGCGCGTTGCGCGCCGCGTGGGCACCGAGGTCGATCGCCGAGATGTTCGAGAAGGAAGCGCCGAACTCCGCCATCGGGGTTCGCGCACCGTCGAGAATCACAAGGTCCTGGGTCATGTCGAGCTACCCTCCGGTCACGGGTCGAGAATGATGCGGTGAAAGCGCCGGCGCCAGGGGGCCAGGTCGGCCTTTACAGACGTTCGATGCGCCAGCAGCACCATGATCGCATCCCTCGATGGGTCGATCCAGAGGCTGCCGCCGGTAAATCCGACATGGCCGAACGAATCGGGGCTCAAATACGGCCCGGCGCTGCCGCGCACGGTTCGCCGCGCCCAGCCTAGGGCGAAGCGGCGGCCGCCGGCGAGGGCGCCACGAACGGATGCCGTCGTCAGGACACGGTCCGGCGCCAGCCATTCCGCGGCCAGGCGCCAGAGATCCTCCGCCGCGCCAAACAGGCCCGCGTGTCCCGACAAGCCTCCCATGAAGCGGGCATTGCCGTCCTGAGCGGCACCGGCCCGCGGACCCCGGACCCGGGCGACGGCGATGCCCTGCGCGGCCGCCAGCTCGACTTCGCGCCGGTTGTCGAGCCGCGACTCGACCACCACGGCACGATCCTCCGGCGACCCGCGGACTCGCCGGAGGCCCAGCGGCTCGAGCAGGTGGCGGCGCAGCAGGCTCCCGTAGGAAGCGCCGAGGGCACGCTCGGCGCTGAGCGCCCAGAGAACATAGCCGAGGTCGCCGTAGCGCTCGCGCCGCGTATCGAGGGCGTCGCCCGACAGCAGGAAGCGCAGCGCTCCGGCCCGCGTCTTCGCCCGCCGGTAGAGCGGAGCCCAGGCGCGCAGTCCCGCGCGATGGCGCAGCAGTGCTTCGAGCGTGCGGTCGGCCAGCCGTGGTGCCGCCGCCGCGCCCCACAGCTCCCCGACCCCGGTGTCGAGCGGCAGCGCGCCGATGCGATCGAGCGCCAGCGCCAACGAGGCGGTGAACGGCTTGGTGAGGGAGGCGAGGTCGAACAGCTCGCTTCCCCGCAGCCGCCGGCCGTCGTCGGCCCGGGTGCGACCGGCCACGGCCAGCCGGTCGATTCCGGCCGTGTTGCCCGCGAGCGCCACCGCGGCCGCTGCGTCCCCCGACTCCAACATGCCGGCGAGCAACGACTGGAGCTCCGGGTCGCGCTCGCCGGGGAGCCGCGCCCGACCGGCGCTCATGCGTAGTTCCCGGGGTGGCCGGTCTGGAAGACAACCACCCGCTGGCCCCGCTCGATCCGGCCCTCCGCGGCCAACGACTCGAGCGCCAGCATGGCGGCCGCGCCCTCGGGACCGACCAGCAGCCCGGCTTCGCAGGCAAGCCGCTTCTGCTCAATCTCGATACGCTCCTCTTCCACCGCGACCGCGGTGCCGCCGGTCGCCCGCAGGGCCCGCAGGATCAGGAAGTCGCCGATCGCCCGCGGCACCCGCAAGCCCCAAACCCGCGACCGCGGGCTCTCCCAGGGCGGCGCGTGCTCCAGTCCACTCTCGAAAGCACGAACGATCGGAGCGCACCCGGCCATCTGGACCGCCACGAATCGTGGCCGCCGGCCGGCCAGAAGGCCGAGCGCCTCGAGCTCGTCGAACGCCTTGTCCATGCCGACGATGCCGGTGCCGCCCCCGGTCGGATAGACGATCCAGTCGGGCAGCGACCAACCGAGCTGCTCGACGATCTCGAGCCCCATGGTCTTCTTGCCCTCGGCGCGGTAGGGCTCCTTGAGGGTCGAGAGCTCCCAGAAGTCGCCTTCGCGGCGAGCCAGCTCGACGCCGGATTCGGCCAGGTTGCGACCCGCGACGATCACCTGGGCGCCGTGCAAGCGGCAGCGCTCGATGACCGTGCGCGGCGCGTCGACCGGCACCGCCACCCGGCAGCAGAGACCTGCCGCGGCAGCGTAGGCGGCCATCGCGATGGCCGCATTGCCGGCGCTCGCCAGCTGCACGCCAACCGCTCCGAGCTCCCGCGCCCGGGTAATCGCCAGCGCCAGCCCCCGGGCTTTGAACGAGCCGGTGGGGTTGCCCGACTCGTCCTTGAGCCACACCTCGATCCCCGCGGGTACCGCTCGCTCGAGCCGCACCAGCGGCGTGCCCCCCTCACCGAGCTCGACGCGCCTGTCCCAATCCTTCACCGGCAGGAGCTCCCGATAGCGCCAGAGATTCCAGGGCCGCTCGGCGAGCGCGGCCTTGAAGGCGGGTCCTGCTGCCGCGTCGAGCCGGTAGTGGACCAGCCACGGGGCGCCGGCGGGAGACAGGAACTCGGGGCGATCGAGCTCGCCGCTCTCGCCCGTCTTGCTGCAGATCAGCCGATCGGCCCAGCGCTCCCCTGTCGAGATCGGCGGATCGGCGACGCTCATTTCTCGACGCCGCCTGCCGACAGAGTGACGCTTTTCATAACAGCGCAATCTATCAGCCCCTACACTCGGCTCAGTCCGTAGGAGCAGACGGCGCGGACCTGCTGTCGATCGAACCCGTGCCGGCTGCCGGCCGGGACACGCGCCATGACGGAACCGCTCTCGGAAGATCGCCAGCGAGTTGGCAAGTACGAGATCGTCGAGAAGATCGGCGAGGGCGGCTACAGCAGCGTCTTTGCCGGCTTCGATCCCCTGATCAAGAGGCGGGTCGCGATCAAGAGCTGCGCCTCGGCCAACCGCGAGACCCGCGAGCGCTTCTACCGCGAGGCGGAGATCGCCGGCAATCTCGATCATCCGAACATCGTCCGCGTCTACGATCTGTTCATCGAGAACGAAGCCCCGTACCTCGTCCAAGAGCTTCTCGACGGCGAAGATCTCGACGAGCGGATCGAACGGCGCGAGCCGACCTCCTTCGCCGAGAAGCTGCTCTACCTGATTCAGATCGCGCGCGGCCTCGACTACGCGCACGCGCGCGGCGTCATCCACCGCGACATCAAACCGGCCAACATCCGCGTTCTCGACGACGGCACGGTCAAGATCCTCGACTTCGGCATCGCCAAGCTCGCTCACTACACGAGCGATCTGACCCAGAAGGG
>JAHEKO010000613.1 GCA_024638355.1 Acidobacteriota bacterium | reverse complement strand
CGCTACAACCTGAACATGGCCGAGGCCGCCGCCTGGGGCACGGGAGCGACCTCGCGCCAGAAGGCGTGGGCCGCGGCGATGGCCGGCGCCTACGTCATGGTCTACGAGATGGAGATCGCCGGGACCCCGGTGGCCGACCTCGAGGACCTCGGCCGCCTCCGGGCATTCATGGAATCGACCGACTTCTACACCATGGAGCCGCGCGACGACCTCGCCGCGGGCGACACCGACTATGTGCTCGCACGTGAGGCAAAGAGCTACATCCTCTACGCAGGGCAGGGAGCGGCGGCGCTCGGCCTCCAGGACTTCCATGCCGGCACCTACCGGCGGCGCTGGCTCGACCCGGCGACCGGCGTCGAGGTACTCGAAGATTCCGTCGTCCTGAGCGCCGGCGCCCAATCCTGGCCGCGGCCGGCCGGCCTCGGCCTGGAGACCGCCGTCTACGCCGTGCGCGTGGACGGAGCCAACGATCCACCGGTGACGCTCGATCAGAGCCTGGTCACCGCGGGTACCGATCCGCTGGCGATCACGCTCGGGCTGCTCGATCCGGACGGCCCCGGACCGTACGCCTACTCGATCGAGAGCGGCCCCTCGGCCGGCGTCCTGACCGGCGTCGCTCCTGCCGTGACCTACACCGCGAATCCCGGATTTGAAGGAACCGACGCCTTCACCTGGAAGGTGAGCGACGGGATCGACGATTCTCAGCTCGCCGCCGTCTCCATCGGGGTGACCGGCAACCTCCCCCCGACCGCGACGAGCTTCTCCCTCTCCGGCTCGACCGACACACCGCTTGCGCTGCCGTTCGCCGACAACGCCTCGGATCCGGAGGGAGCGCCTCTCTCCTTCACGATCGCCGCACCCCCGACCCACGGGATCCTGATCGAGAGCAGCGGCCTCTGGACCTACACGCCCGACGCCGGCTACGTCGGCGAAGACACTCTCGTCTGGCAGGCCAGCGACGGCGTCTCGCTGTCGCCGCCGGCCGCAGTCGCCCTGTCGATCGTCTTCGAGCTCTTCGCCGACGACTTCGATCGCCCCGACTCGGCGACCGTCGGCAACGGCTGGACCGAGGTGGAGGCCAGCGGCCAGGCCGGCATCTCGCAGCAAGCGCTCACCTTCGATTCGGTCGACGAGGTCGAGCGCCCCCTGGTACGCCGGAGCTTCGCGGCCCAGAGCTCCGGGGTCCTGGCCTGGACGTTCGACCTCGCCTTCCGCCGCGCCGGCAGCGAGGGCACCTACGCCTTCCACATGCAGCTGGGAGAGTCCGCCGCCATGTCGGACGCAGCGCCCGGGAGTGCGGGGGTCGCCGTCAACCTGCTGTGGGGCGGACCGAGCCACGGGTTTTCCGCGCACGAGACGCTGGGCTACTGGGCGGGAGGCTCCACGACCGAGCTCGCCGTGGTGAGTGGCGCGCACACCCTCGGCGTCGAGGTCGACCTCGACGCCTCGACCTTCGACGTGCTGGTGGACGGCGTCACGGTCGGCGCCACAATCGCCTTCGCCCACCCGGGGCCAATCGACACGCTCCGGTTCTATGCCGACGGCCTCAACGCCCAGAACTTCCCCGATCGCCGGGTCGACGACACCCGCATGACGACGACCTCGTGCACAGCCCCCGACGGCGGCGCACTGACTCTGAGCGACGACATCCTCACCTCGATCGTCGGGTACGACGTCTGCGGCACGATCGACGTGGGCCCGAACTGGACCGTGGCGGCGCCCGGCGAGGTGACGCTCACGGCCGGCGGCGGCGTGAGGCTCGGGGACGGGGTGTCGGTCGCCGCCGGCGCCCGCCTGATCGTCGAGTAGCGGGTCAGCGCAGGCTGAAGCTGCGCTCTACCGTGGTCCGGTTGCCCTGGCGATCGCGCACGCTGACCACGAGCAGCCCATCCCCGATCGCCTCCGGCGGCGCGTCGAGATCGAGCGACCAGATGTGGTCGCCGGCCGGCCGGAAGAGGGACGCCAGCTCCTCGCCCGCCGGGCGCCCTTCGAGCGGAAAGCTCGCCATCACCGACAGGCTCTGCTCGTCGAGCCCACTGTAGGCATCGAAGGCGGCGAAGCGGATCTCCTCCAGCGGATCGTCGAGCCTTCCCGGCCGCGGCAGGCTGACGGTCAGCGTGGGCCGCTGGTCGTCGAGGTAGAAGCCCCAGCGCTCGGCGCCGCGCTCGCGGCCCGAGTCGATCGGCGCTCCGAGGTCGATCCAGCGAGCGATGGTGCGCCTCTCTTCGCCGGTGAGCGCGGGGGCGGTTCCCGGCGGCGGGCAGATCTTGCCGTCGAAGTCGAGATCGGCGTCGTTGGCCTCGGCGCCCCGAGGCAGCGTGGAGGGATCGCCCGGGGCGCGCTCGGTGGGGTGATCGTCGTTCGACCAGCCGTCGAGCCGCTCGCCGAATACCTTCCACGTCAGCAGGCTCCTGCGGCT
>JAHEKO010000612.1 GCA_024638355.1 Acidobacteriota bacterium | reverse complement strand
TTCGCTTCTGAGAAGATCAGGGGGTGGAAGAGTTGGCCGAGGGCGTTCGCGGTAGCCGGCGCCCGCACCCGAACCTGATGGTCTACTGGGCGCTCGAGTCGCTGCTGCTCGGGCCCTTCTTTCCGCTGCTGCTCCTGCCGCGCTTCCTCCGCTACCGGACCCTCCACTACGAGCTCGACGACGAGGGCGTGACCGCGGGATGGGGCGTTCTCTTCCGGCGCGAGATCAGCCTGACCTACGGGCGCGTCCAGGACATCCACCTGGCCAGCAATCTGGTCGAGCGCTGGTTGGGCCTCGCCCGCATCCAGGTCCAGACCGCCTCCGCCTCGGCCAAGGCCGAGCTGACCATCGCCGGCTTGCGCGATTACGAGGGCGTGCGCGACTTCCTCTATTCGCGCATGCGGGGTGCCCGCAAGCTCGATGAAGGCGACGGGGACGCCGGCGAGAGCGCCTGGCGCGAGACCGCCGCGGCGCTGCGGGAGACCGCCGCCGTCCTGCGTGAGCTGCGGCTCGGACTCGTCGCGCGTGCCGAGGAGGACGAACCTTGAGAGAGCGGCTGCTGCGCTGGCTCAGGGTCAGCGAGCGCCCGACGCCGCCGCCCGGCTCGGGCACCGAGCCCGAGATCTTCCGCGCCTCGCGGCGCTTTTTGTACTACACCGTGATCGCCTGGGTCCCCAAGCAGGTCGCCGCTTTCTTCGGCCTGCTCTTCTCGCTGGCCTTCTTCGGCTCCCTGGACACCGACTTCCTCGAGGCCGAGGGTTGGAAGAAGCTCATGGGGTTCCTCGAACAGATCGAGGTCAGCGTCGGTCCGGCTGCGTTCGATCCGACCGATCTCTTCTGGTTCTTCGAGGCGCTGGCGATCGTCGCCTGGACGGCGCAGTTCCTCTTCACCGGCCTCTTCCTCAAGCTGGGCTGGGAGCTCAGGTGGTACATCGTGGGCGATTCGTCGCTACGCATTCGCGAAGGCCTCTGGTCGCTCCGCGAGCAGACCATGACCATCGCCAACATCCAGAACATGAAGGTGAAGCAGGGCCCGCTGCAGCGGCTCCTGGGGATCGCCGATCTCGAGGTGCACACGGCGGGCGGCGCCGGCGGCGAGAGCGGGGAAGAGGGCGGCGAGTCCGAGTCGAGCTTCCACGTCGGCCGCTTCCGCGGGCTCGAAGACGCGCACGGCCTGCGCGACCGCATCCGCATCCTCCTCGCCGAGCATCGCGGCGCCGGGCTGGGCGACCACGACGACGCCGCGGACGGCGCCGGCCGGGGCACCGCCGCCGCGGAGCTTCGCGAGGCAGCCGCGGCGCTCTCGAGCGAGGCGCGGGAGCTCGGTGCGGCTTTGGCGACGGAGGTCTGAGGGAACGGCCCCCACGGGTGGGGGCGCTACGGTGAGGGTGTTGCGGGAGGTCTGCGGGACAGTGAGCGGCGTTCTTGGTGGGGGGTTTGCATCGCGGGGCTCTCCGTCCTATTGTCCTCGCGGGCCAATGAGATCGAGACTCCTGAGCTGCATCCTGTCGCTGATCGCCCTGACCGCCGTGCCCGGTCTCGCGGACTGGACGCAGTGGCGGGGTCCGAACGGCGCCGGCGTCGCGCACGATGCCGGCTCGCTCCCCGAGAGCTGGGAGCCGGGTGGCGCCGGGGTGCGATGGCAGACGCCGATTCCCGGTGAGGGCATCTCGTCGCCGGTGGTGAGCGGTGAGCGGCTCTTCCTGACCACCGCCTACGACAGCCCGACCCTCGATCGCCTGCGCTCGGTCCTGCGCATCGCCGCGCTGGCGCTCGCCGCGCTCATCCCGATCGTCTGGTTCCTGGGCCGCCGCCGCGCGGGCACCCGTGGCGACGGGCGCTGGGCCCGAGGCGTCATCGTCGCGGTGTCCTTCCTTTTCCTGATCGCCGTGCTGCTGGTGACGCTGCGGCCGGAGGAGTTCTTCGAGCTCGGCAACCCGGGGCGCGCCTTCCGCATCGGCGGAGCGCTTCTTCTGATCGGCCTGGTCGCGGCCTCCGGCTGGTTCGACCGGCGCTCGCCGGCGCGCCTCGCCGGGGTGCTGGCGGTGCTGGCGGCGGCGGCGCTGATTCTGCTCTACATGCCGGCCAGCTCGCGCGGCCCGACGCCGCTGTCGAAGAGCCTGCCCTTCGTGGCTCTGCAGGCGATCCTGGCCGTCTGGCTGCTGCTCGGCCATCTGCGGGCGCGGCGGAGCGGAGGCTCCGAGAGTCGCGGCTCGCGGCCGCTGATGGCGCTTCTGCTGCTGGTCCTGACCGCGGTGGTCTACCTGCCGATCAACGTGCTCAACGGCCTCGACCGCGCAGTCGTCTGTCTCGACGCGGGCAGCGGCGAGATCCTCTGGCAGAAGACCGTCTTCACCAGCCCGCCCGAGAAGAAGTGGCCGACCAGCACCTACGCCACGCCGACCCCCGCTACCGACGGCG
>JAHEKO010000611.1 GCA_024638355.1 Acidobacteriota bacterium | reverse complement strand
GCCCGCAGCGCCTGATTGATGCCGTGGTTGACCTCCATGTTCTCGATGTCGTAGAGGTTCTCGATATTGAGCATCCTCTCGACCTTCGCCACGCCTTCGTCGGTGAGCGTGACGGTGTGCGCCTTCTCGTCGATCAAGAAGTCGCCGGTCGTGGTCTTCGAGCCGTCCTCGTGCTCGGTCTCCTCGCCGCGGGTGAGCCTCGGTACCAGCTTGTCGACCCGACCGTACTTCTCGACCGAATCCTCGGACGGCCCGGAGATGATCAGCGGCGTCCGCGCCTCGTCGATCAGGATCGAGTCGACCTCGTCGACGATGGCGAAATGGTGCCCGCGCTGCTGCACCATCGAGCCCATGTCGAACTTCATGTTGTCGCGCAGGTAGTCGAAGCCGAACTCGTTGTTGGTGCCGTAGGTGACGTCGGCGGCGTACGCTTCGCGCCGCTCGGCGTCCGACAGGCCGTGCTGGACGCAGCCGACCGTCAGGCCGAGAAACTGGTAGATCTGCCCCATCCAGTCGGCGTCGCGCCGGGCCAGATAGTCGTTGACCGTCACCACGTGCACGCCCTTGCCGCTCAGGGCGTTCAGGTAGGCCGGCAGGGTCGACATCAGCGTCTTGCCCTCACCGGTCTTCATCTCGGCGATCTTGCCCTGATGGAGGACGAGCCCGCCGATGAGCTGAACGGCGTAGTGGCGCTGCTTCACCGTGCGGCGCGCCGCCTCGCGGACCACGGCGAACGCCGGCGCTACCAGCTCTTCGAGATCGGTTCCGCTCTCGAGCTGGGCACGAAACTCGTCGGTCTTCGCCCGCAGCTCCGAATCGGAGAGACGCTCCATCTCCGGCTCGAAGGCGTCCACGGCCGCCACGATCGGCTGCATCCGCTTGATGTCGCGCTCGTGCTTGCTGCCGAAAACCTTCGCTAGAACCTGATTGAGCATGAAAGGCACCTGGGCGGAGATCGAACGAGCTCCGCTACGTCTTCAACCGGAGGAGTCTAGCAGGGATTCCCGAACCACCGGCGGCGGTGCGGGGCGAATGCCAGCCGGTTTTCAGCCGGCGCGGCTAGCCCGCGGGGCTCTCGAGCAGGTAGGCGACCGGGTTCACGGCCCGGCCGTTCTCGCGCACTTCGTAGTGCAGATGGTAGCCGGTCGACTTGCCCGTGTTGCCGACCCGGCCGACGGTGTCGCCGCGGGAGATCCTCTGGCCGGGCTCCACCGCGATGCTCGACAGGTGCCCGTAGCGGGTCACCAGGCCGTAGCCGTGGGAGATATAGACCGCCTTGCCGAGCTGGCCGACCCGCTCGGCATTGATCACGATGCCGTCGGCCGTGGCGCGCACCGGCCGCCCCGGCGCGGTCGAGATGTCGACGCCCTGGTGCAGAGCGCGCTTGCCGCTGACCGGATCCCGCCGGTAGCCGAATCCACTGGTCAGGATGCCGCGGACCGGGGTGATGGCGGGAGTCGCCGAGATCCATCGTCGGCGCTCGTCGAGGGCGTCGCCGACCAGCGTCAGGCTGCCGTCGATCGTCGAGGTTCGAGCACCGAGATCGGTCAGCCGGTCGAGCTCGCCGGCTGGGGCGGGCTGATTCGGCCCGCCGATTCCGGCGCTCTGGCCGGTGTCGAGGCTCTCCAGGCCGGCGACGATCGCCAGATCGCGGGTCTTGCTCTCGAACTCGTCGAGCTGCCGCTCGAGCTGGCGGATGCTGTCTTCGAAGGAGCCGTTGACCTGGCGCAGGCTCTCGTTCTCCGTGCGCACGCGGTCGAGCTCGGCTCGATCGATCGTATTGGTGAAGAAGGACCAGGTCGTGAACAGTGAGCCGATCAGCAGGAAGGCGAAGAGGCCCACGAGAACGAGAAACTGCCGGTGCGTCACGCGCCACTTCCGGAAGCGGGCGCGCGCGTGCGGTACGAAAATGACGGTGTGGTGCTTCAACCCCATCCTAGAGATCCAGCGAACTCGGCACTCCCCCCCACAACGACTGCCCAGAAACCGCGCTATTCTACTTTTTGTCAGTCGCTTGTCAACCGCGCGCGCGGATTCGGCGACGCCTTTCGCGTACGAGGATAGGATCGCACGGATGATCTGGCGATCGAAAACGTCCTTGACAATCTTCGTCGCCGTATGGGCCGGCCTGGCGCCGGCGCTGCGGGCCGGCGACTGGCCTCAGCACCGCGGCCCGGCTCGCCACGGCACGAGTTCCGAGAGCGGCCTGCGTGCCGCCTGGGGGCCCGGCGAGCCCCGGCAGGTGTGGCGTCGCGAGATCGGTCCCGGCTATTCCGGGGTCGCGGTGGCCGACGGACGCGCTTTCACCATGGAGCGGCGCGGAGAGGAGGAGTGGGTTCTCGCCTTCGACGCCGCGACCGGCGACGATCTGTGGAGAGCGAGTGCCGGGCCCAGCAAGGTCTCGGAGCTCGGCGACACGGG
>JAHEKO010000610.1 GCA_024638355.1 Acidobacteriota bacterium | reverse complement strand
ACTCCCGGAGCCACGGGGTCGGCGAGGCCGACCTGCCCTTCCTTGGCCAGACGGTCGAGCGTCGGTGTCTCGGCCGCCTTGAGCGGCGTGCGGCCGCCGAGAGCTCGGACCGGTCGATCCGCCAATCCGTCGACGATCAACAGCAGAGTCGGAGCGGAGGGGCCCGGCTCGCTCGAGTCCGCCAGGCCGAGGCTGGGCGTCGTGTGCTCGAGCATGCCGGTGATCAACCGCAAGGTCGGCCCGACGGGGGATTCGCCCGCGGGATTGTCGAGCAGCGGGACCTCCCGTTTCTCCGCCTCCTGCAAGATGTGGTCGTGAATGGTGCGAATGGCCTGGAAGCTCTCCAGATAGCGATACGCGCGCCGCCCTCCGGTGCGTGACCGGGCGAGAAAGCGGGCGCGGTGGCTCTCCTCGTTCAGGGTCGCGAGAACCAGGGGAACCTGGTGAGCGGAGCCCTTGAGATCGTTGAACGGCACCAGGCCGGGGTGGACGTGCACGCCCTCCACGATGATGCTCAGGTTCTCGGCGATGGCCCGCTCCACCACGGCGCGGATGCCCACGGTCACTCGAATGGTCTGCTCCTCGAAGCTGGCGATCACGCGGGCGAGAAACTCGGGGTCCCCGGGCCGAAGCGCGCCGAGCTGCGCGGCGCCCGGCTCCGGCAGCTGAGCCACTTCGAAGCTGGAGCTGTGGATGGCGGGAAGGATCGAGCTCGTGAAGACCATCCGCATGACCTGCCGGATGGTGTCGGTGGCGTTGATCCGATAGATCCGGAGGAGCGGCGCGAGCTCGAGGGCGAGTGTCGACTTGCCGGTGCCGCTGGCCCCTCCGATGTAGATCACCAGCGGCCTCGGCAGCCGGCCGATCCGGCGGACCATGCGGTAGCGGCGCGCGGCGTCCTGCCCCTCCTTGCGCTCGAGCAGGTCGGCCACCCGCCGCGCGATCTCGCCCGACTCCAGGCGGTCGACGCCCTCGGCGCGGAGCTCGCCTTCGAGCTCGGTCAGCAGCCCGTACGCCCGATCCAGATCGACGCCGGCCGCGAAGACGCTACGCGCCAGGAGGCCGCGGGAAAAGGGCTGTTCCTGGCCCTCGTAGACGACGCGGATCTCGGAGAGCGGGCGGCCCGGAAAGGTCAGCTCGGCGGGCAGGGCCTCACCGAAGAGCTTCTCGAGCCGCTCGGCCACGAGATCCTTGATCTCGGTGGTCGTCACCTCCTCGCGGTCGGAGAGCTGATCGCGCACCGAGCGAGCCACGGCATAGGCGTCCTCGAACCCGAGCCCCCGCAGCACCAGATCGCGGGTGATCATGCCGCGCAGGAACCGCTGCTGGAGGCCTCCGGTGCAGACCACCATCAGCTGCTTGCGGCGGCTCTTGTCGTCGCGGTCGCCGCGAACGTCTTCGTTCTTTGTCATCGGGGGGGATGTCGCGCGAGGTAACGCAACGGACTTTAGCATGGCCTCGCGGGACCCGATCGGGTCCGATAGACTGCGCGAATGATCGGTTGTTGCAGCCCGGAAGTCAGTCCCGCAAAGCTCCCCGGCCGCTCAGACAAGGGGTAGCTCGATGCACTTCGCTCTCCTGCAGCTGGCCGCCGCGGTCCCCGAGTCGGAGGCCGCCAACCTCGAAATCACGGTGCTGCTGATGGGCCTGTTCGGCGGGCTCGCGCTCTTCCTGTACGGCATGGACAAGATGGCCGACGCGCTCAAGGCGGCCGCCGGCGAGCGCATGAAGAACATCCTGGCGACGCTGACGAGCAACCGGATCATGGGGGCCATCACCGGCGCTTTCGTCACCGCGGTGATCCAGTCCTCTTCGGTGACCACCGTGCTGGTGGTCGGCTTCATCACCGCCGGCCTGATGTCGCTCTCCCAGTCGATCGGCATCATCATGGGCGCCAACATCGGCACCACGATCACCGCGCAGATCATCGCCTTCAAGGTGACCAAGTTCGCGCTGCTGCTGGTGGCGGTTGGCTTCGGCATGCTCTTTCTCGGTCGCAAGGAGAAGATCCGGCAGTACGGGGCCGGGATCATGGGGCTCGGCCTGGTCTTCTTCGGGATGGCGGTCATGGGCGATGCGATGCGGCCGCTCCGCAGCTACCCGCCGTTCCTCGCCTGGATGGCGGAGATGGAGTCGCCGGTCGTCGGCATCCTCGCCGGCGCGCTGTTCACCGCCCTGGTCCAGTCCAGCTCGGCCACGACGGGCGTGGTGATCGTGATGGCCGGCCAGGGTCTGATGACCTTGCCCGCCGGCATCGCGGTGATCTTCGGAGCCAACGTCGGTACCTGCGTGACCGCGCTGCTGGCGGCCATCGGCAAGCCGCGCGAGGCGGGGCGAGCGGCGCTGGTGCACGTCGTCTTCAACATTCTGGGGGTGCTGATCTGGCTGCCGTTCATACCCCGGCTCGCCGCAGCGGTATCGG
>JAHEKO010000609.1 GCA_024638355.1 Acidobacteriota bacterium | reverse complement strand
CGCGGAGAGGCCCCGCCCGCCAAGACTATGCTTCGGGTCGAGCCCTGTAAAGAAGTGGCTCGCTATGATGGCGGCCCCGAGGTGTACGGATGCCGGAACGCTCGAACCCAGTGATCGTCAGCCGGCAGAACCCCAAGCTGCGAGCGCTCCGTCGGCTTCGCACCGACCGGGACGACGCCCTGCTGCTCGAAGGCCCGCGCCTGGTCGAGGAGGCGGTCCGCCTCGGGCTGCCGATCGAGACCAGCGTCGCCACACCGGACTTCCTCGCCGCGCCTGGCGGACTCGAGCTCGCGGCCAAGCTGCCGAGGCGGCCGCTGGAAGTGAGCCCCGCTCTCCTTCGCGAGCTCTCCGACGTCGACTCGCCTCAAGGCATCCTGGCCGCGACCCGGCTCGCGCGCGGCGGCCCCGCCGAGCTTCCCCCGGTCGCAGGCGGGATCTACGTCTTCGCCGAAGGTCTCCAGGATCCCGGCAATCTGGGCGCGCTGGCACGGTCGATCGAGGCCATCGGCGGTAGCGGTCTCGCTCTCGCGCCACACAGCGCCCACCCCAATCACCCCCGCGCCGTGCGCTCCTCCGCCGGCTCGCTGCTGCGGCTCGCCGTCGCCCGCCGCTCGACCGCCGAAGATCTGGAGCGGCGGTTGAGCGGGGTCGAGCCACGCTGGATCGCGCTCACCCCGCGCGGCGGCGAATCGCTCTACCAGGCGAACCTCTCGGGCACGCTGGTGCTGGCCGTCGGCGCCGAGGGGGGCGGTCTGCGCCCGGAGACCGTCGCCCGGTGCGAGCTCGAGGTCACCATCCCCACCGTGGCCGCGGTCGAGTCGCTCAACGCCACCGTGGCGGCCTCGGTGGCGCTCTTCGAGATCCGGCGCCGGCGCGAGGCTGACGGCCAGGAGCCCGCGCGGCAGGCGAACGCCTAGGCCTTCGCCTGCTTGACCGCCTCGGTCATGGCGGGCAGGATCTCGTGCAGATCGCCGACGATTCCGTACTGCGCGACGCCGAAGATCGGCGCGCTGGCGTCCTTGTTGATGGCCACGACGCAGCGCGAGCCCTTCATGCCGACCAGGTGCTGAATCGCCCCGGAGATGCCCGCGGCGACATAGAGCTTGGGCGACACCGTCTGACCGCTCGAGCCGATCTGGCGATCGCGCGGCAGCCAGCCGCTATCGATCACCGGGCGGCTGGCGCCGAGCTCGGCGCCCAGCGCCGCGGCCAGCTCCTCGGCCTCCTTGACATGCTCCGCCCCGCCGATCCCGCGGCCGACCGCGACGATCGCGGGCGCCTGGCTCAGATCGACCTGCTCGCCGGCGGCGTCCTCCACCCCCAGCACCTCACGATCGGGCGCGATCGCGTCGCCGGCGACCGCCAGGGCCTCGACCGGCGGCCCCGCCTCCGAGCGCTCCGCGGGAAAAGCCCCCGCCTGGACCGAGACCACGACCGGGCCGTCGCCGCGAACTCGCACCTCGGACTCGAGCTTGCCGGCGAAGACCGGGCGGGTCCAGACCACCCCCGCGTCGTCCTGCCGAAAGGCGATCACCTCGGGAACCAGCGCGGCCTCGAGCTGATGCGCCAGACGACCCATGTAGTCGATCGACTGGTAGGAGTGCGGCAGCACGATCCAGCCGGGACTCTCGGCGGCCGCGGCCGCGGCCGCGGCGCCGGCAAACGCGCCCGGCGTGTACTGGCCGAGGCTCTCGTGCTGAATCACGCGCACCGCCGCGGGTCCGAAGGCCGCGGCCTCCTCGCCCGCGCTCCCCGGCTCCGCGCAGAGCAGGATCGCTTCGGCCTCGGTGCCGGCCATTGCGGCGAGCTGAACGCCGGCGCGAATCGCCTCGCCCGACATCGGGTGCAGACCGCCGCCGTCGCGCTGTTGAACGAGAATCCAGACCTTGCCGCTCATCAGAGTACCCTCGCTTCCGTGCGCAGCTTCTCCACCAGCTGCGCCGCCACCGTCTCCGCGTCGCCCTCGAGCATCTGGGCGCCCTCGCCCTTCTCGGGGATCGATACCGACAGGATCTCGAGCTTCGAGCCGGCCGCTCCCACCTGGGAGGCGTCCAGCCCGAGGTCGGCGGGACCCAGCACCTTGAGCTCCTTCCGCTTGGCCTGCATGATCCCCTTGAGGGAGGCGTAGCGGGGCTTGTTGATGCCCGCCTGGACCTCGATCACGGCCGGCAGGCTCAGCTTCAGCAGCTCGTTCTTGCCCGCCTCCATCTCGCGGACGACCTTGGCCGACGCACCCCCCGCTTCGACCTCGAGGCCGACCACCAGCCAGGCGTGCGGCCAGCCGAGCATGGCCGCCAGCAGCGTTCCGGTGCTGCCGTACCCGGCGTCGGCGGACTGCGAGCCGGTCAGGATGAGGTCGAACGACTCCTGGCGCGCCACCGCGGCGAGCGCCCGCGCGGTGGCCCAGCAATCGCCACCCTCGAAGGCAG
>JAHEKO010000111.1:6274-9491 GCA_024638355.1 Acidobacteriota bacterium | reverse complement strand
TGTCGTCGAAGAACTCGATGCCGCGAGCTTCGAAGCCCTTGAGCTGGTTGTCGACGTCGGCGAGACGGAAGCGGAACTGCGAGCCCATGTCCTCCTGGTAGAGCTCGAGCTGCGACTCGATGCGGTCGAGGATCTCGAAGTCGTCCTTCAAGAGCTCGAGCCGGCTGTCAGTGAGGCCGAGGTACTTGCCGGCGAGCTTCTGGCCCACGCCGATCGGGTTGAGGAGCTTGAGCCGCACGCGCTCGCGCTGGTCGAGGGTCTCGACAAGGTAGCGCTCGAGCTCGGCGAAGCCGCCGGCGGTGGAGGCTGTCTTGGCCTTCGCCGCCAACCTCGCCTCGAGGGCCTGGCGCGACGATACCGAGAAGATCTCGGGAGTGAAGCCGAGGAGCTCCCGGGCGTTGTCGCGGATGAAGGCCTCGATCTTCTCGCGCTCCTCGTCGGCGCCGATGAAGTCGATCTTGTTGACAACCACCACGAGCTTCTTGCCCCACTCGCGGATGCTCTCGATGAAGGCCCGCTCGCTCTCGGTGAACGGCCGGTCGGCCGAGGTGACGAAGAGCACCAGGTCGGAGCGGGGGACGAAGTGCCGCGTCACCGCTTCGTGCTCGCGGTCGAGGGCGTTGGTGCCCGGGGTGTCGACGATCTCGAGATGGCGGAGCGTCTCGTTGACCGACGTGACCTCCAGGATGCCGTCTCGTCCCGGCTCGGTCGCGGCCGCATCGCCGTGGCGCAGGCGGTGGATTCGCGAGGTGGTCGGCGTGACGCCCTCCTCGAGGACCCGCTCGCCGAGGAGCGCGTTGATGAAGGTGCTCTTGCCCGAGTTGAACTCCCCGACCACGACCAGCAGGAAGAGCTCGTCGAGCTGCCCGATCGAGCGGTCGAGCGTCTCCTGGTCCTCGCGATCGGCCTGGCAGCGGGCGAGCGTGGCGAGCAGATCGCGCAGACACTGCCGTTCCTGCGCCAGAACGACTTCCTGAGGCCTGGAGAGAAAGCGATCCGGCATGAGGAGCGCAAACGTTAGCACGCGGATGTTGAAGCAGCCTCGCGCTCGTGCCAGAGTAGGCGGCTGCAAGCCAAGGAGGAGATACCTGAAATGAGACGACTGTTCGCTACGCTTTGCCTGATCGCCCTGACCTGCCTGCCCGCCGGCGCCGATACGCTGATCCAGACCCGCACCGTGAGCGGCGGCGACCAACCCAACTCCCAGATGGACATGCTGGCCGACGCCTACACCGACGGCACCCGGGTCCAGGTCTACTTTCGCGAAAGCTCCAATCCGTGGATGAAGTCGGGGATGTACCTCTTTTCGCCCGACGGCGGCACGACCCTCTTCCTGGTCGATCCCAAGGAGGAGACCTACTCCGAGTGGGACCTCGAGGCGCTGCTGCAGTTCGCCGGCGCCATGCTCCGCGGCATGGGCCCGCTCCTGCAGTTCGAGATCCGGGATCCCGACGTCAAGCTGGTCAGCGAGGGTCCGGGCCCGGTCACCCTGGGCATGCCGACGAAGGAGCACAAGCTCGAGAGCTCCTACACCCTCTCCATGCGCATCCTGGGGATGAAGAGAGAGCAGACCGTGCGCGAGTCGTCGACGATTCTCACCACCAAGGAGCTGCCGGCGACCGCTCTCGGCGTGTGGCTGCGGAGCGAGCCTCCCAAGATCGGCCACGGCGAGCTCGACAAGCTGATCGCG
Organism: Acidobacteriota bacterium; assembly: GCA_024638355.1. Lineage (GTDB taxonomy): Bacteria > Acidobacteriota > Thermoanaerobaculia > Multivoradales > JAHEKO01 > JAHEKO01. The sequence goes on along the minus strand of JAHEKO010000111.1, from coordinate 7,801 downwards.
GCCAACTGGGCGCCGCTCCAGGACGAGGGCCTCACTGTGGTTCGCGAGGTCCAGACGGTCATGACCACCAAGAAGGGCAAGGAGCAGCGCTCCTGGAGCAAGTTCGAGACCCTGAAGTTCGACGACGCCGCCGGCGGCCCTCCGGGCGGCTACGGCTTTCCCGACAGCTACCAGCAGGTGTCGATGATGCCGACCGAAGAGGAGATGGCCGGCGGCTCCGGCGATGACGGCGAGAAGGGCAAGAAGAAGCGCTTCGGCGGCCTGTTCAACAAGGGCGGCTGAGCCGCGCCGGCGGACGACGCCATGACGAAAGAGGCCGAGCTCCTCGCCAGCTCGCGGATCTACGGCGGGCGGGTGGTGGATCTCCGGCTCGAACGGGTGCGCCTGCCGAACGGCGCCGAGACCGAGCTGGAGGTCGTTCGGCACACGGGAGCCTCGGCGATCGTGCCGCTGACCGAGGGCGGTGACGTCCTGATGGTGCGCCAGTACCGGCATGCGGCGGGCGGCTGGCTGCTGGAGATTCCCGCCGGAACGCTGGAGGGCGGCACCGAGAGCCCCGAGGCCTGCGCCCACCGCGAGCTGGCGGAGGAGACCGGGTTCCGGGCCGGCCGCCTGACGCCGCTCGGCTGGATCTGGACGACGCCGGGCTTCACCGACGAGCGGATCTGGCTCTTTCTCGCCACCGAGCTCGAGCGCGGCGAGGCGAGTCTCGAGCCCGACGAGGCGCTGACCGTCGAGCGCGTACCCCTCGATGCCGCGATCGAGCGCGTGCACTCCGGCGAGATTCGCGACGCCAAGTCGATCTGCGGCCTGTTGCGGGCCGTATATCGGATGGAGGGGTAAGGGGAATGCAAGGCGTGACGGGGAGCTCGGTTGGCAGGATCTCGCTGCTGCTCTTGTTGTGGGCGGCGAGCGTCGGCGCCCAGGTCGTCGATCTCGAGCGGATCGAGGGCGGCTTGAGCCTGCCGCTCGGCCTGACCCACGCGGGCGACGGCTCCGGCCGGCTCTTCATCGTCGAGCAGGGAGGCCGGATCCTGATCCGCGACGGCGACGCGCTCCTGGCGCAGCCTTTTCTGGATATCTCGGGGCGGCTCTCTTGCTGCGGCGAGCGGGGCCTGCTCGGGCTCGCCTTCCACCCGCGCTATCGCCAGAACGGCCGCTTCTTCGTCAACTACACCGACAGCGGCGGCTCGACCGTGGTCTCGGAGCTCGAGGTATCGGGCGACCCGGACCGGGCGGACGCCGGCTCGGAGCGGGTGCTGCTGACGTTCCCGCAGCCCTTCTCCAATCACAACGGCGGCCATCTCGCCTTCGGTGCCGACGGCTTCCTCTATATCGCGACCGGCGACGGCGGCAGCGGCGGCGATCCCGGCAACAACGCGCAGTCGCTGGGCAATCTGCTGGGCAAGATCCTGCGCATCGACGTCGACCGGGGCGCGCCGTTCGCCATCCCCGCCGACAACCCCTTCGCCGCGGGCGGCGGCGAGGAGGAGATCTGGGCCTACGGCCTGCGCAACCCCTGGCGCT
>JAHEKO010000111.1:0-6174 GCA_024638355.1 Acidobacteriota bacterium | reverse complement strand
AAGATCCTGCGCATCGACGTCGACCGGGGCGCGCCGTTCGCCATCCCCGCCGACAACCCCTTCGCCGCGGGCGGCGGCGAGGAGGAGATCTGGGCCTACGGCCTGCGCAACCCCTGGCGCTTCAGCTTCGACCGCCGCACCGGTGACCTCTACATCGGCGACGTAGGGCAGAACGAGATCGAGGAGATCAACTTCCAGCGCGCCTCGAGCGCCGGCGGCCGGAACTACGGCTGGCGCCTGATGGAAGGTCCCCAGTGCTTCGAGCCGCCTTCCGGGTGCAACGACGGCAGCCTGACAATGCCCATCCTGAGCTATCCGCATTCCCAGGGCTGCTCGGTCACCGCCGGCTACCGCTACCGGGGTCCGGAGACCGACACCCTGCCGCGGTTCTTCGTCTTCGGCGACTTCTGCTCGGGACGGATCTGGGGCGGCCGCTCCGACCGGGCGGGCAACTGGCGGATGCGCCTGCTGATCGACACCAATCTGTCGATCAGCTCCTTCGGCGAGGACGAGGCGGGGCACCTCTACGTGATCGACTACGGCGGCGAGGTCTACCGGCTGCGGGGCCTGCCGCTCTTCGCCGCGGACTTCGAGAGCGGCGCGACCGACGACTGGTCGGGCCGCAGCGGCGGTCTGCGCGTGATCCAGCCCGGCCTGGGCAAGAGCGACAACGCCCTCGAGGTGCCGGTCGACGGCGGCGCGACCCGCCGCTTCCTGCGCTCGGACGAGCCGCGCGGCGAGGCGATCTTCCAGGCGAGCTTTCTGCTCGACCCGAACCGGGTCGACCTGGGGCGCGGCGAGGTCGAGATCCTGCGCCTCGAGGGCTCGACCGATCCGGCCTTCCTGACCCTCCAGCAGCAGGGGCGGAAGTACTTCGTGCGGCTCTTCGTGGCGGAGGCGGACGGTGAGCCGCGGCTCGCCGGCCGCACGCGAGTGCCCAGGCGCAGGGCCAAGCGGATCGGAATCGAGTTCCTCGCCGCCCGCCAGGGAAACTCGGCCGACGGCGAGGTCAGCCTGCTCAAGCAGAACAGGGTCCGGGTGCGCGCCGGTGGCCTCCGCAACGGCGGCCTGCGGGTCGAAGCGGTCGCGATCGGCCTGCCGGCGGGGGCGGCGGGGGCGGTGGACGGAGCCTTCCTGATCGACGACTACACGTCGTCGCCCTAGGGGAGGGCGCTACCCGGCGGGGCGCCCTCCCGCTTCCGCACGGAATCGCCTACGACTCGAGCGTGGCCTCGAGCGAGATGTCGACCCCGGCAAGCGCCTTCGATACCGGGCAATTCTCCTTGGCGCCGGTGGCGTGCTGCTGGAAGGTCGCCTCGTCGATGCCGGGCACGCGAGCGACGGTGGTGAGCTGGATCCGGGTGATCTGGAAGCCCTCGCCGACTTTTTCAAGGCGCGCGCTGGCCTGGGTCTCGACGCTCTCGGGCGAGAAGCCCGCCTTGCCGAGACCGGCGCTCAGGGCCATCGAGAAGCAGCCGGCGTGGGCCGCGGCGATGAGCTCCTCGGGGTTGGTGCCCGGGTTCTCTTCGAAGCGGCTGCCGAACGAGTACTTTCCTTCGTAGGCTCCGCTCTCCATCTTCATGGTGCCGGCGCCATCCTTGAGGCTGCCTTCCCAGCGGGCCGATGCTTTGCGTACGGGCATTCGAGTCTCTCCTTCCGAGTTAGTCGTTCTTGAAGATCGCGACCACGGGCTCGCCCTCGGCGACCCGGTAGCCGCGGTACATACCGTCGGTGTTGAAGATCAGGACCGGCGTGCCGGCGTCGTCGAGGGCGATGATGCCGCCCTTGCCGCCGGCCTCGCCGAGCACGCCGTGGATGACCTGATCGGCGGCCTGCTCCAGTGTCAGCTCGCCCGAGCGCAGGCGCGCGCAGATATCGAAGGCCACGGCGAAGCGGATGAAGTACTCGCCGTGGCCGGTGGCCGAGACGCCGCAGCGCTCGTTGGCGTAGGTGCCGGCGCCGATGATCGGCGAGTCGCCGATTCTCCCGTGCTTCTTGTTGGTCATGCCGCCCGTGGAGGTGCCGGCGGCGATGCGGCCGTTGCGGTCGAGCGCCACCGCGCCCACGGTGCCGAACGGTTCGGCCTGGGCGGCCGTCTCGCGGCTCTCCTTCTCGCGGGCGCGCTCGAGCGACTGCCAGCGGCTCTCGGTCCAGAAGAACTCCGGATCGACCATCTCGAGGCCCTGCGCTTCGGCGAAGCGCTCGGCGCCGGCGCCGGCCAGCAGGACGTGATTGGTCCGCTCCATCACCGCCCGCGCCGCGCTGATCGGGTGGCGCACGCGGGTGACCCCGGCGACGCCGCCCGCCAGGGTCGTCGCGCCGTCCATGATCGAGGCGTCGAGCTCGTTGCGGCCCGCCGCGGTGAAGACAGCGCCGCGGCCGGCGTTGAAGAGCGGATCGTCCTCCATCTCGCGGATGACCGCCTCGACCACGTCGAGGCTGCTCGCGCCCCCGGCGAGAAGCCCGGAGCCCTTGTCGAGGGCGGCCGTGAGCGCCCCGCGGTAGGCGGCCTCGCGCTCGGCGGTGAAGTCTTCCGCCCGAATGGTGCCGGCTCCGCCGTGGATCACCAGGGCGAAGGGCGCTTTCTCGGGCTCGCCGTCGGCGGTGCCGGCGCAGGCGAGAATCGCCAGCGCCAGAAACCCGAGTTGGTGAGCGGATGCCCTCGACATCGGGGCGTTGTTTATCACAGGCGGCGTGCTGGACGGGCAGCCCGTTCGGGCGGGATACTGGGCTTCGATGCCGGGAACTGGAGTCGAGGGCGCGGCGACCGTCGTCGAGTCGCTGCAGTCGGATTCCGAGCTGGGACCGCAGCTCGCTCATTCGCTCTACCTGCCGCCCGCGACTCCGGCCTACGGCGAGCTCGATCCGCCGCTACCCGAGCCGATCGCCGAGGGCCTCGCGCGGCGCGGCGTCGAGCGGCTGTGGACCCATCAGGTAGCCGGCCTCGAGGCCGCCCGCGCCGGCCGCAACGTGTTGGTCACCACGCCGACGGCCTCGGGAAAGTCGCTCGTCTTCCAGCTGCCGGTGCTCGAGCACGCGATTCGCGGCGGGGCGGGGCATGCCCTTTTTCTCTATCCGCTCAAAGCCCTGGGGCAGGACCAGCGGACCAAGTTCGCCGAGCTGGTGGCCGCCTGCGGGCTGAGCGGCAGCGACGGTTTCGGCTGCGAGATCTACGACGGCGACACGCCGCGCTCCGAGCGCGAGCGGATCAAGAAGGAGCTGCCGCGGGTGGTGATCTCGAATCCCGACATGCTCCACCTCGGGCTCCTCGGCTACTGGCAGAGCTGGGCGCCGTTCCTGCGGGATCTGCGCTGGCTGGTGCTCGATGAGCTCCACACCTATCGCGGCATCTTCGGCAGCCACTTCCACCACGTGCTGGAGCGGCTCTTCCGGCTCTGCCGTTCGCAGGGCGCGAACCCGATGCTGATCGCTTCGTCGGCGACGGCGGCGAACGCCGGCGAGTTCGCCCGCGAGCTGACGGGGCAGCCCTTCGAGTGGGTCGCGGAGTCCGGAGCGCCGCGCGAGGGACGCCACTTCCTGCTGCTGCGCCCGGTGGCGAGTCCCTACACCCTCGCCCTCGACCTGCTGGTGCGCCTGCTGCGCGCGGGGCTCAAGACGATCGTCTTCACCAAGGCGAGGCGCATCACCGAGCTCCTCTACCGTTGGCTCAAGCAGCAGGACCGGGCGCTGGCCAAGCGGGTGGGCTGCTACCGGTCGGGCTTCCTGGCCGAGGAGCGGCGCGACATCGAGCGCCGGCTGTTCGAGGGCGAGCTCGACGGGGTCATCTCGACCTCGGCGCTCGAGATGGGCATCGACGTCGGCGGTCTCGACGCCTGCATCCTGGTCGGCTACCCGGGCAGCATGATGGCGACCTGGCAGCGATCGGGGCGGGTCGGGCGCGCCGGGCGCGAGTCGATCACGGCGCTGGTCGCCCTGCCGGACGCGCTCGATCACTACCTTCTCGATCACCCCGACGAGTTCGTCGGCCGGCCCTGCGAGCAGCTGGTGGTCGATCCGCGCAACGAGCCGATCAGTCGCCGGCACCTGGTCTGCGCGGCGGCCGAGGATCCCCTGCGCCGTGAGAGCGACCAGGTCTATCTCGCCGATCACGCGCCGGTGGTCGGCGAGCTCCTGCGCGAGAGCCTGCTGGTGGAGGCGGCCGACGGCTCGGAGATCTACGCGCGCGAACGCCGGCCGCAGCGGAGTGTGAGCCTGCGCGGCGCCGGCTCGAGCTCGACGATCCTCGACAGCGCGAGCGGCCGCGTCATCGGCACCGTCGACGGCGTCCGGGTGCTCCACGAGTGCCATCCGGGCGCGATCTATCTGCACCAGGGCCGGCAGTACCTGGTGCGCGAGCTCGACCTCGACGGCGCCCGGGTGCACGCCGAGCAGGTGCGCGTCGACTACTTCACGACGCCCCTCACCGAGAAAGAGACCGAGATTCTCGAGGTGCTGGACGAGCGCACGCACGGCCCGCTGACCGCCCGGCTCGGGCGCCTGCTGGTCTCGGAGCGGGTGGTCGGCTTCCAGCGCAAGAAGATCCAGGGGCAGGTGGTGGTGGATCAGCACGTGCTGGAGCTGCCGCCGGTTCGCTACGAGACCGTCGGCCTCTGGTGGCTGGCGCCGCGGGCGATCCAGGCGACCCTCGAACAGCGCGAAAGCCACTTCATGGGCTCGCTCCACGCCGCGGAGCACGCGGCGATCTCGCTCTTTCCGCTCCACGCCCTGTGCGATCGGGGCGACGTCGGGGGCATCTCGATGCCGCGTCATCCCCAGACGCGGTGCGGCTGCGTCTTCATCTACGACGGCCATCCTGGCGGAGTGGGAATCGCCGCGCGCGGCTACCGGCAGCTGCCCGAGCTCCTCGAGCGGGTGGTCGGTCTGCTCGAAGGCTGTGGCTGCGAGGAAGGATGCCCGTCGTGCGTTCAGTCGCCGAAGTGCGGCAACGGCAACCGGCCGCTCGACAAGGAAGGCGCGGCGCATCTCCTGCGGCTGCTGCTGGGCCGGGAGGAGGCGGTGGAGGAGGTGGTCGCGCCCGAGATGGCGCCGATCGAGGCCGGCGTGGAGCTGGAGCTCGACGAGCCCGGACCCCGCCGCTTCGACGAGCACGGCAGGATCGGGGCGTCGAAGCCGGGCGAGGACTCGGCGGAGCCGCCGGAGCCCGGGGGCGGAAGCGTTCCCGAGACGTCGGCCGAGCCGGCGAGGCGCGAGCCCCGCGAGCCCGGCCGCCGGGTGGCCCGCGCCGGCAACCGCGCCTTCTGGGCCTATCTCGAAGATCCCGAGCCGGCGCCGCTGGCTACGACCCCGAGCGTCGAGAGCACCGACGAGGTTGCTCCGGCGCCCGCCCGGACGCCCGTTGGCGACCGCGCGGCGCCGGCCTCGCGACCGGCCTCGAAGACGGCGGTTCGCGACACCGTGCTCTTCGACCTCGAGACGGTGCGCTCCGCGGCCGAGGTGGGCGGTTGGTCGAAGGCCTACCGGATGCAGGTCGCGATCGGCGTCGTTCTGCACCTCGAGGAAGGTCGCTTCGAGACCTTCGGGGAGGAGCGGATCAAGGATCTGATCGCGCGACTCGAAACGGCCGACCTCGTCGTCGGCTTCAATATCAGGAAGTTCGACTACGCCGTGCTCAACGGGTATACGGGGATCGACTACGCGCGCCGGCTGCCGACCCTCGATCTGCTCGAGGAGGTCGAGCGGCGCCTCGGCTTCCGGGTCGGGATGGGCCACCTGGCGGAGGAGACCCTGGGAGACGCCAAGTCGGCCGACGGGCTGGCGAGCCTCGAGTGGGTCCGCGACGGGCGGCTGGATCTGGTCGCGGACTACTGCCGGAAAGACGTGGAGGTGCTGCGCGACCTCTACCTGTTCGGGCGGCGGATGGGGTATCTGGTCTGTCGCGACGGCGAGGGTCGGCAGATCCGGGTCGCGGTCGACTGGTAGGGCGTGTTCGGGATCGGGCCGGGGGGATCAGGCCGAGGCCAGGAGCGCGATTCGCTCGCGCGTCGACACGACTACACCGCCCGGCCGCTCCACCGTGACGGCGAAGAGGTGGGGCTCGACGATGTCGATCTTGGCGTCGATCGGAACCTCGATCGCGCCTTCGCTCGGCGTGATGTCGAAGACGCCGCCGTCGACCGGGTAGCGCTCGTCGCGGGCGCGGTCGAAGATCCAGAG
>JAHEKO010000110.1:5503-9494 GCA_024638355.1 Acidobacteriota bacterium | reverse complement strand
GGCCTTCGTCGACCGCGCGCGCCATCCAGGCGGCGCCGTCTTCGCTCCACCAGGTGACCGCCATGTGGAAGCCGTAGTCGGCCACCGCGCCGGCGGCCTCGCGCCTGCGGTCCGCGAGCGCCTCGAACCAGTCCTCGCCCTTCTCGGGATGGACGAAATCGATGATCGCGGTCGTGCCGCCGGCGACTCCGGCCGCCGTGCCGCTCTCGAAATCGTCCGCCGACACGGTGCCCGCGACCGGCAGCGACATGTGGACGTGGGGATCGATGCCCCCGGGGAAGACATACTGCCCGGAAGCGTCGATTACCTCTTCGCCCGCCGGCTCGAGGTCGGCGCCCACTTCCGCGATGGAGCCATCGCGGCAGCGGACGTCGCCCGGCCGGCGCCCGTCCGCCGTGACGATCGTCCCGTTCTTGATCAACAGGGACATTGCGCTCGCAGAGATCATCTCACGGCGCGCGTATACTCGCGGCTCATGGCTGAGCCGGCGGCGGACCCCGGCGCGAAGACCTCGCCCGAGGCGGTGGCGCGCGCGGCGCGCTTTCTCATCAAGCTCGCCGAGGCGCTCCACATGTACGGCATGCCGGCGCACCGCCTGGAGCTGGCGCTCGAGCAGGTCGGCGCCCGGATCGGCGTCGAGGGCCAGTACCTGGTGACGCCGACCTCGGTCATGGGCTCGATCGGACCGGCGGGCGCCCATTCGACGTTCCTCCGCCGCTGTCCGCCGGGGCGGCTCAATCTCGAGAAGCAGACCCGCCTCCATCGACTGATCTGCCACGTGATGGACAGGCGCCTCACCCTCGAGGAGGCGGTCGAGATCCTCGACTCGCTCGGCGAGACGCCGACACCGCGCCGGCGCCTGGCGGCGGTGGCCGGCTTCGCCCTGGCCGCTGCCGCCACCGCGATCTTCTTCGACGGCGGCGGACGCGAGGCGCTGACCGCGGGGGTGATCGGGCTGCTGGTCGGGGCCCTGGCGCAGCTCGCCACCAGATCCCGCCGGCTGGCGCGGGCGCTGCCCGGCGTCGCCGGGCTGCTCGCGGCGCTGGTCGCGACCACGGCGCAGCTCTTCCTCGGGCCGGTCTTCACCCTGATCCCGGTTCTGGCGGGACTCATCATCCTGATTCCGAGCCTCAATCTGACCATCGCGGTGAACGAGCTGTCGCACGGCCACCAGATGGCCGGTACCGCGCGGCTGGGCGGTGCGCTGATGGCCTTCCTCCAGATCGCCTTCGGCGTGGTGATCGGCAACAAGCTGACGCAGGGGCTGGCCCTGCCGCGGGCGGGCCAGCCCGAGCCGCTACCGCTCTGGGTGGTGGCGATCGCGCTGGTGGTGGCGGCGATCGCGGCGACGGTGCTGTTCAAGGCGCGCGCCAAGGACCTGCCGGTGATCCTGCTCACGATGTCGATCTCCTTCGCCACCAGCCGGCTGGCTTCGCTACGGCTCGGCCCCGAGGTGGGCGTGCTGCTCGGCGCGTGGCTGATGGGCACCGTGGCGCACCTGCTCGCTCGCTGGCGCAACCACCCGTCCGCGGTCGGGATCATCCCGGGGATCCTTCCGCTCCTGCCGGGAGGCCTCGGCTTCCAGACCTTCTCGGCATTCGCCCGTGACGACCTGGTCGGCGGAGTGCAGGCGGGCGTGACGATGCTGTTCGTCGCGCTCTCGCTGGTGGTGGGCCTCCTGCTGTCGAGCCTCACCAGCAGAGCCAGGGATCCGTTCTAAGCGATTCGCCCGGCACCGTCCCGGAAGGCGGCGCGCAGGATCGGATGGGGTAGCGCCCTCACCTGTGGGGGGCGGGCGATCGAATCGCCCGCCGCGGTCCCGGAAGGCGGCGCGCAGGATCGGATGGGGTAGCGCCCCACTTGTGGGGGGCGCGCGATCGAATCGCCCGCCGCGGTTCCGGAGCCGCGGGCATGTGCTATGTTTCTTCGCATCCAAGTTAGGCGGGGTCTGGGGCAGCGGGCGTGAGTCCGGGTGACGGTGCCGGCGGACTATCCGAGTCAGGGAGGCCATCTATGAGTGCTGATGCGAAGGCTGGCGGGTTCCACTATCCGATCTTCGCGCGCAGTGACTACAGCGCCTTTTGGGCGCTGTTCACCGACAACTTCACCAACCTGCTGGTGATCAGCGGCGTCTGCCAGTTCGTCTTCCAGATGCCGGTGGAGATCGTCTATGGGCGCATCATCCCGGGGGCCTCGGTCGCGATCCTGATCGGCGTCACCTTCTACAGCTGGATGGCGCGCAAGCTGGCCTACAAGGAGCAGCGCACCGACGTCACCGCGTTGCCCTACGGCATCTCGACGCCGGTCATGTTCGTCTACCTCTTCGGCGTCATCGGCCCGATCTACTTCTCGACCAACGACGCGCTCCTCGCCTGGCAGGTCGGCCTCGGCGCCGGCTTCATCGGCGGTATCGTCGCCGGTCTCGGCGCGCTCGTCGGCCCGTTCATCAAGCGGGTGACGCCGCGCGCGGGCATGCTCGGCACCCTCTCCGGCATCGCGCTGGTCTTCATCGGGGTGACCGCGCTGTCGCTGGTCTTCGAATCGCCCATCGTCGGCTTCGTCTCGCTCACCATGATCCTCTGGGGGCTGGTCGGCCGCTACCGGCTGCCGTTCAATCTGCCCGCGGGCCTGGTCGCGCTGGTGCTGGGAACGATCGTCGCCCTGGCGCTGGGCGAGGCGACCGTCTCGGTCAAAGATGTCTCCTTCCACCTGCCGAAGATCTGGCTCGGCGACATGATCGTCGGCATCAAGCACCTCTTTGCCAACCCCAACCTATTCCTGGTGCTGGTTCCGGTGCAGATCTACAACTTCATCGAGACGATGAACAACGTCGAGTCGGCGGAGGCCAAGGGCGACAAGTACCCGGTCGGCACCTGCATGGCCTTCGACGGTCTCGGCACCATGCTGTCGGCGGTCTTCGGCTCGCCCTTCCCGACCACGGTCTACATCGGCCACCCGGGCTACAAGCGCATCCACGCGCGGGCGGGCTACACCCTGGGCGTGGGCATCGTGCTGGTGGTCGCCTCGGTCTTCGGGCTGCTGCAGTTCCTGGGCGGCCTCGTACCGCTCGCCGCTACGGCGCCGATCCTGGTCTACATCGCCATGACGCTGATCTCGGAGAGCGCCGCCGCCGTCCCGCGGACGCACCTCATGGCGATCGCAGTGGCGATGATGCCGCACGTCTCGGAGCTCCTGATCGTCAAGTGGAACGGCATGCTCCAGGCGCTGCGGGACCTGCCGATCGAAGGCATACCTTCCAGCGTCAACGATCCGGCCTTCGTCGATCAGCTCGGCAATCAGGGGATCCGGCTGCTCGGCCAGGAGTCGCTGGCGCAGGGCTCGATCATCACCGGCATGATCTGGGGCGCGATCGCCGCCCTGATCATCGACGGCAAGTTCAAGAACGCCGGCTACTTCTGCCTCGCCGCCTCGGCGATGTCGAGCGTCGGCATCCTGCACAGCCCGAGCCTGACCGCGCCGCAGTTCACGCCGGTGGTCATCGGCTACCTGATCACCGGGCTGTTCATGATCCTCTACCCCATGGCCGCCGAGGTGAAGCCGCTCTACGAGGGGGACAGCGACTAGCCCGGAAAGAGCTGAGGATTCGCGCCGCGACCACGCTGCGGGCAGCTCGCCGCGGCGGCGGCGTGCTGGCCCTTTCCGAACCACTACCGGCGGCGGCGATCGCCTATAGGATCGGCGCATGTGGGTCAGGCTCACGTTCGCCGTGCTTCTCGTGCTCGCCGCGAGCGGGGTGCGGGCGGAGAGCGCCGCAGAGCCCGGCTGGCAGCTCCGCGGTGGAGGAGCGACCTCGCTCCTCTTCTACGAGCACGTGTTGGGCGACCTCGGGATCGAGCTCGAGCGCGCGATTCCCACCGCTCCGGGAGAAGAGCCCGAGGCGCTCGCCTTCCGGGTGCGGCCGGACGCGCGGCTCGATCTCCTCGGTCCGTACGGCTCGCTCCAGGGCTTCGCCGGTGGGCGGCTTCCGCAC
>JAHEKO010000110.1:0-5403 GCA_024638355.1 Acidobacteriota bacterium | reverse complement strand
TCCCACCGCTCCGGGAGAAGAGCCCGAGGCGCTCGCCTTCCGGGTGCGGCCGGACGCGCGGCTCGATCTCCTCGGTCCGTACGGCTCGCTCCAGGGCTTCGCCGGTGGGCGGCTTCCGCACGACGGCGGCTTCGATCTGGTCTGGGCCGAAGGCCGGCGCTCGCTACAGCGCTTCGAGCTGCGGCCGGCGCCGCCGCCGCGGACCTTCGATCTCGGGCCCGCCGGCGGCGAGGCGGCGCTCTTTCTCGACGGTCCGCATACGACCCTCTATCTCGATCGCGGCGAGTACGCCTTCCTCAACATGGACCTGCGCATCGCCGAGGCGCTGGCCGAGGAGCTCGGCAACCCGGAGCTCGCGGGGAAGCTGGTCGGCGCCGCGCACGTGCGCCTCGGGCTCGTGCCCGGCGAGGCGCCGCGCGGCTCCGAGCCTGCCTGCACCCCCGACTACGACGGCGACGTCGACGTCGAGCTCTTCCTGATCACCGCTCTCGACGAGATTCACCACGACGGCACGCGCGTGGCCGTCGCGCCGGGGGTGGGCCTGCGCAACGTCGGCGTCGCCGACGTGCCCTGGTTCCGGCCGATCGTGCCCGACGGCGGCGGCGATCCGGCGGCGGTCGGGCCGCACCCTTTCCTGGTGATGAACGTCTACCGGCTGGCCGGCAGCACGTTCCGTCAGATCGGCCGCTCGGACGTCAAGCACGCGTTCTTCTCGGCCAACACCAGCTGCCCGCCGTGCCAGCCCGACCAGATCCTCTTCGACGGCTGCGAGGACTTCTACTCCGCCTACACCAACAAGCAGCGGCTCAACCTGGCGCCCCGCGACGAGATCGAAGCGTCGACCGGCACCTGGGACACCCTCGGCTCGCACTTCGACGGCGATCCCGCCGACGACTTCCGCGACCACCACGGCGACATCGATCACCCCGACGAGCTCGAGCACCGCTTGACCCTGCGCGACGCCGACCTCCAGACCCCGGGAGCGCGCTACTTCATCGAGGCCTGGTACGTGACCGCGGGCGACATCGACATCTTCAACAGCATGGGCTTCCGCGAGGTGACGCCTACGTTCACGTCGGGCTGGAGCTTTCCGTTCGTGGACTCCGGCTTGGCTCAGGGGCCGGCGCTCGACGCCTGGGTCGACCGCGCGGCGCCCGGTCCCGCGGCTTCGGCGACCGTGGTCCCCATCTCGGGCTCCGAGGTCGAGCTGGCCGCGCGCTCGACGCCGTCGCCGACCGGCCTCTACCGCTACGACTACGCCCTCGCCAACTTCGATCTCGACCGCCGGTTACGGTCGCTCTCGGTGCCGCTTCCCGCCGGGATCACGGTGTCGGATCCGACCTTCTACGACGGCGACGACGACCCGACCAACGACTGGGCGGCGACGGTGACCCCCACCGAGATCTTCTGGCAGACCCCGCCCGGCGATCCGTCGAGCAACGCGCTCGACTGGGGAACGATGTTCAGCTTCTCGTTCGAAGCCAACGGCGCGCCGGCCGAGCGCACCGCGACCCTCGGCATCCTCGAGGCGGGCACGCCGAGCGATGCCCTGGCCGCCACCCAGGCGCCGGGCGACGCCCCGCTGCCGGTCGCCACCCTCGACCTGGTGCGCTCGGGTCTGGGCGACGGCCGTGTAGCGAGCGATCCGAGCGGCGTCGACTGCGCTCCGGACTGCCAGGGCGCCTACGGCGACGGCACCTCGGTCGAGCTGACCGCCGAGGCCGCCCCGCTGTCGAAGTTCGTGCGCTGGAAGGAGGGGGGAGCCGAGGTCGGGACGTCGGAACAGTACGCGACGCTGATGGACCGGGACCGGACGCTCGAAGCCGTGTTCCAGCTCTGCGACACGACATTGCCCGCCCAGCAGGTGTCGAGCCCCGAGCTCTTCGAGTCCTGTAACTCGCTGGTGGCGGGCCCCGGCTTCGAGATCCTCGGTCCGGCGGGGAGCGCGGTGTTTCGCGCCGGGGTGTGGGTGGCAATCGAGGGGCCGTTCACGGTCGAGAGCGACGCCGAGCTCACGATCGAGATCGATCCGTCGCTGGCGGAGTGACTCTCGCGGTCTCGCCGCGGCGCCGGAGTGCCGGCGAGAAGGTCAAGCTAGCGCAGCCGCCGCCCGCGCACGTAGGTCTCGGCGACCGCGACCTCGTTGCACGCCATCAAGAGGGTGAACAGCCGGCCGTGGGTCTGCTTGACCGGGTCGTCGGCCCGCAGGCCCCACTCGAGGCTGTTGGCCAGCGGCTCCCACTGTGCCGGGTCGATCACCACCATGTCGGCCTCTTTGCCAGGGTCGAAGTTGCCGATGCGGTCCTCGAGGTCGAGGGCGCGGGCGCCGGCGAGGGTGCCGAGGTGGAGGAGCTGGGCGGGGTGGAGCGAGACGCCGTCGGGCTCGGGCTCGCTGATGTGCGCCTTGAAGGCGGTGTTGAGCACGTAGGGCATGAACCAGCTGTCGCCGGCGGCGAAGTCGGTGCCGGCGGCGATGTTGACGCCCGCCGCGACGGTGCGATTCCAGGGCATGGTGCCGCTGCCCAGGAAGAGCTGCGAGTTCGGGCAGTGGGCGATAGAGGTCTCGACCTCGGCCATGCGGGCGAGCTCGGCGTCGGTGCAGTGGACGCAGTGCGCCATCACGCTGCGGCGGCCGAGCAGGCTCGAGCCACCCCGCTTGCTGCCGGGCAGGAAGCGGCCGTCGTAGGTGTCGAGGTAGCTCTCGACCTCGAACAGCTCGAGCACGGCGGCGATCTCGCCGTCGCCCGACCGGTTGTTCTCGTTGAGATGCGAGGTGAAGTAGACGCCGGCGTCGCGATAGTGGTCGTAGAGCTCGCCCAGCGCCGCCAGGGTGCGCGTGGTCACCGACAGCGAGAAGCGGGGCACGATCGCGGCGTAGACCAGCGCTTGGTTCGCCTCCTCGGGCGTCTTGGGATGCCAGCGCTCGATCTCCTCCCGGGTGAGCCGGATGGCGTCGTCTTCGCCGGTGATGAGCGGCGCGGCGGCCTCGGGACCGACGGTCTGGATGCCGCGGCCGATGACGCCGCGCAGGCCGCGCTTGTGGTACTCGCCGAACAGCGCCTCCTGGGCGACCGGGAAGGCGGAGCCGAAGACCAGCGAGGTGGTGGTGCCGGCCGAGATCAGGCGGTGGCAGAACTCGCGGGCGGCGCCGGCGGCGAACTCGGCGTCGGCGAAGCGGGCCTCGGCGGGGAAGATGCAGCTGTTCAGCCACTCGAGGAGCTGGCCGCCGCCGTAGGCGTCGATCGAGTTGACCTGCGGAAAGTGGATGTGGGTGTCGACGAAGCCGGGCAGCAGGAAGGCGTCGCCGTGGTCGACGATCTCGACCGGCGCCCCGGTGCGCTGCGGCCGCTCGCCGAAGCGCCCGCACCACTCGATGCGGCCGTCGTCGTCGATCAGCAGGGCGCCGTCGGGGATCTCGACGAGCGCGTCGGCCGCCTCCGTCACCGTGGGGCTGCCCGTCAGGTGGAAGATGTGCCCGCGGTGGAGCGTGCTCATCGGCCTGCGGAGCCGGAGCTGGCGGTGGCGCTCTCGTCTTCCTCGAGCATGCGACGGCGCAGCGCCTCGACGGCGTCGAGAATGCTCTCGGGCGTGGCCGGCGCGTCGAGCCGCGGGCTGATCCGGTGGCCGCCGACGCTCGCGACCGCGTCCTTGATGGCGTGGAAGACCGAGATGGCGAGCATCAGCGGCGGCTCGCCGACGGCCTTCGAGCGGTGGATGGTCGGCTCGTTGTTGCGGCCCGAGGGGAGCAGCTCGACGTTGAACACCTCCGGCAGGTCGGAGGCGACGGGGATCTTGTAGGTCGACGGCGAGTGGGTCTGAAGCGAGCCGGCGGGGTTCCACCAGAGTTCTTCGGTGGTCAGCCAGCCCATCCCCTGGATGAAGCCGCCTTCGACCTGGCCCAGGTCGATGGCGGGGTTCAGCGAGCGCCCGACGTCGTGCAGGATGTCGACGCGCAGCACCTTGGTCTCACCGGTGAGCAGATCGATCACCACCTCGGAGGCGGCCGCGCCGTAGGCGAAGTAGTAGAACGGCCGGCCGGTCATCGTCGCCCGGTCGTAGTGGATCTTGGGAGTGCGGTAGAAGCCGGTGGCCGAGAGCCCGATGCGCGCGATGTAGGCGGCCTTGACCAGCTCGGCGAAGGTCAGCGTCTCGTCGCCGACCCGCACCTCGCCGCCCTCGAAGACGATGGCGCCGGGGTCGACGCCGTGGCTCTCGGCGGCGAACGCGGTGAGCCGCTCGCGCAGGGTGCGGGCCGCGGCGTGCGCCGCCATGCCGTTGAGATCCGAGCCCGACGACGCGGCGGTGGCCGAGGCGTTCGGCACCTTGCTGGTGTCGGACGCGGTGCAGCGGATGCGGTCGATGTCGATCCCCAGCTCTTCGGCCACCACCTGGGCGACCTTGGTGAAGAGCCCCTGGCCCATCTCGGTGCCGCCGTGGTTGAGCATGACCGTGCCGTCGGTGTAGAGGTGGAGCAGCGCGCCCGCCTGGTTGTAGTGGGTGGCGGTGAAGGAGATGCCGAACTTGACCGGGGTGAGGGCGATGCCGCGCTTGAGGTGCTCGCTGGCGGCGTTGTACTCGTCGATCTCGCGCCGCCGCTCGCGGTAGCCCGAGCTCTCCTCGAGCCGGGGCACGAGGTCGGGCAGGATGTTGTCCTCGACCTGCATCTGGTACGGGGTGACGTCGCGCTCGCCGATGCCGTAGAAGTTCTTCTTGCGCACGTCGAGGGGATCGATGTCGAGATGGCGCGCGATCTCGTCGACCACGTACTCGATGCCGAACATGCCCTGCGGCCCGCCGAAGCCGCGGAACGCGGTGTTGGAGACGGTGTTGGTCTTGCAGCGGTGCGAGGTGATCGAGACGTTGTCGAGGTAGTAGGCGTTGTCGGCGTGGAACATGGTGCGGTCGTTGACCGGCCCGGAGAGGTCGGCCGACATGCCGCAGCGCGAGGCGAAGACCAGGTCGATGCCGGCGATCTCGCCCTCGTCGTCGAAGCCGACGTCGTAGTCGATCCGGTAGCCGTGCCGCTTGCCGGTGATGATCATGTCGTCGTCGCGGTCGAGCCGCAGCTTGACCGCCCGCCCGGTGCGCGCGGCGAAGATCGCCGCGATGCAGGCGAACAGGGCCGGCTGCGTCTCCTTGCCGCCGAAGCCGCCGCCCATCCGCCGGCACTCGACCACGATGTCCTTGGCGTCGCGGGCGAGGGCGTGGGCGACCACCAGCTGGACCTCGCCCGGGTGCTGCGACGAGCTGTGGACCAGCATGTCGCCGCCCTCCCGCGGCAGGGCGAAGGCGATGTGGCTCTCGAGGTAGAACTGATCCTGCCCGCCCAGGCGGACGCGCCCGCGCAGGCGGTGCTTCGCCGCCTCGATCGCCTTGCGCGGCGTGCCGCGCTTGAGCTCGAGG
>JAHEKO010000608.1 GCA_024638355.1 Acidobacteriota bacterium | reverse complement strand
ACCCACACCGCCAGAAAGCCGCCCAGGGCCAGGCCCAGGACCACGGCGAGGATCACGATGAGTCCGCTGCTTCGCTGCTCGTCGGGCATCAGGGTCGCGCAGTGTCCGCTATTTGTATGAGGGTCGCCGGGCCTCGGATCATTCTCACCAGCCCCAAAAAAAGAGCCTACCTGTTCGAGATGACGGATTCGTGACGTTCGGCCTTTCGGTTGAAGGCGGCCTCACAACGAGTTGAGGGCGACGAAGGTGCCGCCATTTCGCTGGCAGAGGATCCGCATCAGGGTGGCGAAACGCACGCCGGTGTGCTCGCCCAGCGCGCCCGCGGAAAAGACGGTCGGGAAGCCGATGGCGTGAATGCGCACCAGCCGGTTGCCTTCGGCGTCGGTCTTGTTGATGCGGTCGACCGTGGTCACCACCTTGTCGATCGACTTGCCGGTGAACTCGTCGCCGAAGACGTAGATGCTCACCTTCTTGTCGCGCGCGGCGAAGGTGCGGATCGCCCGGGTGATGCCCTCGACCGGGCTCGAGTTGCTGAAGACGTTCCAGCTCGACAGGTTGTCGAGCACCGCCTTGCGCCGGATCGGCGTATCGGGGATCCACTTGCCGGCGTAGTAGCTGAACATGTACTGCCCCATGTCGTTCATCACCTGCATCCCCTTGACCCGGGGGTAGGCGTCGAGAACCTGGGTCATCTTGCGCATCACCGTCGGCCACGCGAAGCTCTGCATGCTGCCCGAGGTGTCGATGACGAAGATGATGTACTCGCTGTCGACCGGGATGCCGCCGATCGGCGAGCTCGGCGCCCGGCGCCGGGTCGCCTGCTGCCGCTGGAGGCGCTTCATCTCCTCGGTCAGCTGCTGCTGCGCGGCGAGCAGCCGCCCCTCGAGGATGTCGTCGACCTCGGAGAACTGGCGGGTGGCGGCGTACTGGCCCTGGATCTCGGAAAGATCCCCGCGCAGGCGCGCGATCAAGGCCTCCTCGACCGAGATCTGCTCGACCCGCCCACGCAGGCGCCGCTCGAGCACGGCGGTCTCGCCGCGAATCTCGTTGAGCTCCTCCTCGAGCTTGACGATGAGCCCGTCGAGGTCGAGGCGCGCCGCCTCGAGCGCCCTGGGCTCGCCGATCTTGCTCAGCACCAGAAGCAGGACGATCGCCCCGAAGCCGCAGCAGATGGCGTCCAGGAAGGAGAGGCTGAAGGTGTCGAGATCGCGCCGGCGACGCCGCCTCATGGCCAGTCCTTCGAGGGGCTCAGAAACGAGCCGCCGCTGGCGAGGGCGAGCCGCCAGTACGAGCTCGCGGCCCTGGGGTCGCCCTCCATGGGAAAGAGGATCACGTTCACCGGAATGCGGCTCGGCAGCCCGGCGACCGCGCGCTCGAACAGCTTGAGGCGCTGCTTGGCCGACACCGTGCCCCCTTTCGCCGGATTGCGCCCCTGGGTGGGCAGGCCGTCGACCAGCAGCAGCAGGTTGTCGGGGGCCGGCCGCATGGCGGCCACCGCCTCGAGCGCCCGGTAGAGGTTGGTGCCGCCGCCGGGCACCAGGCTTCGCACGGCGGCGACGGCGTCGTTGAGCGCCTCGGGGCTGCCGCCGTCCAGCCACTGGCCGGCGGTGCCCTCGACCACCGGCCCGGCGCTGTCGTGGAAGGCGTAGATCTGGAAGCGGCTGTCGCGCGGGATCTGGGTGGTCAGCCAGTCGACGGTCGACACCGCCCGCCGCCACTTGGGCGCGTTGAGCTTGATCTCGTCGGACTGGTTGCGCCGCCGCACGATGTTGACGATCTGGTCGTCGAGCATGCTCGCCGAGCGATCGAGCAGGATGAAGATCCGGTCGCCGCCCACCTTGAGCCCGGTCAGGTACTGGCGGTCGCCGTCGCCGACGAAGGCGCGCAGCTTGTCGCCGGGGGTCTCGTCGCTCGGCACCCGCGCCGCGAGCCGCTTGGTCTCCTCCTCGAGCGACTGGATGTCGGTCTTGAGCTTGTTGAGGTGCTCCTTCTTGGCGAGAGTCGTCTCCTCGAAGGTCGCCAGCTCCTCCTCGATCTCCTTGAGGACCTCGATCAGCCGGCGCGAGAGCCCGCTCGTCGTCTGCCGCTCGCGCTCGGTCTCCTCCACCGTGTTGCGCAGCTCGACCAGGTTCTTGACGCCTTCGAGCACCTCGGCCTCGAGCCGATCGACCTCGCCCTGGAGGTCGCCGGTCAGCTCGCCGGCCCGCACGCCGACCGCCGAGTTGATCACCATGTAGAGCAGCACCACCGCGCCGAAGCCGCACATCATCGCGTCGAGGAACGCGAGTCCGAAGACATTCATCTCACGGCGGCGGCGCGGCACTCTCTACTCCGCCCCTCCGGTCACCGCCGCCCCGGCCCGAGCCGGCAGCTCGGTCACCCACCGCGGCGAGCGCTCGCCGGGTGCGTGGATCGCCGTGGCTGCGCGCAGCG
>JAHEKO010000109.1:4260-9528 GCA_024638355.1 Acidobacteriota bacterium | reverse complement strand
CGCCGGGCATTGCGCGCTACCGTCTGCAGGTCGAAGCGTCGCGGCGGCACCAGATGGTGGTGCGCCACGACGACCTTGAAGAGCTCGGCCGGCGCGGCGGCGAGCAGCGCGGCGACCTCGTCGAGCCGGCGGCCGCGGAAGCGTCCGCCGGTGAAGGTCCAGGCGTGGGCGGTGTTGATGCCGACGACGAGCAGCGCCTCGTCGCGATAGACCGGCTCCAGCTCGCTCTCGAAATACGCCCGATAGGCGCCGAGCGGGGAAAGGAAGCGCTCCCAGAAGCGGTAGAGGGGAACGTCGTGGTTCCCCGGCACCGCCACCACCGGCGTCTGAATGCGATCGACGAACCGGCGCGCGGCCCGGAACTGAGCCGGCTTGGCGCGCTGGGTGAGATCGCCGGAAAGGACGACCAGGTCGGGCGCGCGGCGCGCGATCAACTCCAGCACGCCCGCTTCCGGCCCCTCCAGATGCGGCGGGCCGAAGTGGACGTCGGAGATGTGCAGGAGGGTCCGCGTCGTACCGGTCAGAGTACCTTCTGGCCGAGGTATTGATTGACGCCCTCGGTGACCTGATCGGCGGCGAACTGAGAGAGCGCTTCGACGATCTCGGCTCCCCGGCTCCTGCCGAGCAGGAAGCCGCCGACGGCGACCAGCGTCAACGCCGCCTTGGGATAGCGCTTGACCAGATCGGCCCAGTCGAGCTCGTCGGGCAGCAGCTCGTCGACGACCTCGTCCGCCGAGCTACCCGAGCTCAATCTCGCCGCCCACCCCGCATCAGCATGCCCAGGAAGAAGCCGACGGCGGCGGCGATCAGCACGGACTTGCCGGGGTTGTGGCGCACGTACTCGTTGACGTCCTGCGAGAGCTGATCCATGTCCTTGGTGACCTTGTCGTAGCCGTGGCGGACGTTCTCCTTGGCGACGGCGTACTTCTCCTTGGCGGTCACCGAGGCCTTCTCGGCGCCCTCGCGGATCTGGCCGCCGGCGCGGCCCGCGGTCTGCCGCATGCCCGACGCCACCTCGGCGACTTTCTGGCGGGCGGCCTCCAGCTTCTCGGCGGCGGCGGTCTTTGCGGCTGGTTTCGAGCCCCTGTCGGCTCCCTCGATCGGCGTGACTTCGTCGGTCATCTGTCTTTACTCCAGGAGGTCATTCGAAAGCCAATCTACCACAGCGCCACTGATAGGATTCATAGACGATCGCACTTCGCGGCGAAGGGTCCGACAAACAGAGGAGGCAGCGCATTCCCCATGGCTCAGGTTACTTTTTGCGGCGCTTGCGGCTCGGTCACCGGCAGCTCGACTCTTCTCGCCTGGGGAGAGCGCCAGCTCCTCGTCGACTGCGGCCTATATCAGGGCGACGACGAGCTCGAGCAGCGTAACTGGCGCTCCTTCCGATTCGAGCCCGCGAAGCTCGAAGCCGTGGTCGTGACCCATGCCCACCTCGACCACACCGGGCTGCTGCCGCGGCTGGTCGCCGAGGGCTTCGAGGGCCCGATCTACTGCACACGGCCCAGCCGAGGGCTGGTGTCGCTGATCCTGCAGGACGCCGGGCACATCCAGGAGGAGCAGGCGCGGTACGCCCGCAAGAAAGGCTATAGCGGCCATGCCGACCCGCGACCGCTCTACACCGAAAAGGACGCACGCCGGACTCTGCGCCTGCTGCGCGCCGTCCCCTTCGACGAGCGGCTCGAGATCGCTCCCGGGATCACGGTGCGCTACCGTCGCGCCGGCCACCTGCTCGGCGCCGGCTCGATCGAGATCCGCGCCAAGGGATCGGACGGCGAGCGCCGGACCTGGATCTTCTCCGGCGACGTCGGCCGCTACGACGTGCCGATCCTCAAGGACCCCGAGCCGCCGCTCGACGAGCCGGCGGCGCTGGTGCTCGAGTCCACCTACGGCGACCGGCTGCACAAGAACTCCGACCCGGAGGAGGAGTTCCGCGCGGCGATTCCGCGCGTCTTCGCGCGCGGCGGCAGCGTGATCATTCCGGCCTTCGCGCTGGGCCGCACCCAGGAGGTCCTCTACCACCTGTCGCATCTGGTCGAAGACGGCGCGCTCGACCCCGACGACGTCTTCCTCGACAGCCCGATGGCGATCAAGGCCACCGACCTCTACCAGCAGGCCAAGCAGGAGCACGACGAGGAGCTGGCCGAGGACGTGAAGAACCACCTCAGCGCCCTCCAGGCCGACCGCTTCCGGCGCTGCCGGAAGTCCTCCGAATCCAAGGCGCTCAACAACCGCAAGCGACCCTGCGTGATCGTCGCCGCCAGCGGCATGGTCAACGGCGGCCGGGTCGTCCACCATCTCAAGCGGCGTCTCGGCGACGAGCGCACCGCGGTCATCTTCACCGGCTACCAGGCCTCGGGCACTCGCGGCCGGCAGCTGGTGAGTGGCGCCAAGCGGGTTCGCATTCACGGCGAATCGGTTTCGGTCCGCGCCGAAATCCTGTCCCTCCACGGCCTCTCGGCCCATGGCGACAGCGACGACCTGCTGCGCTGGTGCGACAGTCTCGCCGCGCGGCCCGAGCGGATCTACCTGAACCACGGTGAGGACGACAGCCGCAAGGCGTTGGCCGCGCGCTTGCGCTCGGACGGCCACGCGCACCCGCGGCTGCCCTTCACCGGCGACTCGGTCCCCTGGTGAGCCGATGACCGAGCGCCCTCGCGGCACTCACGACGCGCTCGCCGATCCGCGCAACGAGCGGATCCTGATCTACGTCAACGGCGAGCTCCTACCGCGCGAGGGGGCCAAGATCTCGGTGTTCGACGGCGGCTATCTGGTCGGCGACGGCGTCTGGGAGGCCGTGCGGCTCCATCGCGGAGTGCTGGTCTTCCTCGACGAGCATCTCGACCGCCTGTGGATGGGGCTCCGGGCGATCGGCCTCGACCCGGGAATGACGCGCGAGGAGCTCACCGCGACGATCTGGGAGACCCTGCGCGCCAACGAGATGCGCGACGACGTGCACGTGCGCTTCATGTTCACCCGCGGCATCAAGAAGACGCCGTCGCAGGACCCGCGGCTCACCGTAGGCGGACCCAGCCTGGTGGTGATCGCCGAGCACAAGCGGGCCGACCCGGCGACGCGCGACGCCGGCGTCTCGCTCTTCACCTCGACCGTGCGGCGCGGATCGCCCGACTACCTGGATCCGCGGCTCAACTGCCATAGCAAGCTGCACGAGGTGATCGCCCTCAACCAGGCGCTGGCCGCCGGCGCCGACGAGGCGCTGATGCTCGACATCCACGGCTTCGTCGCCACCTGCAACGCGACCAACTTCTTCATGGTCAAGAACGGCGAGGCGTGGACTTCGACCGGGCGCTACTGCATGAACGGCATCACCCGCGGCAAGGTGATCGAGACCGGCCGCGCCGCCGGCATCGAGGTGCTGGAGAAGAACTTCTCCCTCACCGAGGTCTACGACGCCGACGAGGCCTTCGTCACCGGCACCTTCGGCGCGCTCACTCCGGTACGCGAGATCGACGGCCGCGCGATCGGCGACGGCCGCGGCATGGGACCCGTCACCCGCCGGCTCGAAGGGCTCTACAACGAGGCGATCGACCGAGCCGTCGACGCCGCCACCGCGGGCTCACACAACCGCTCCAACCTGGGCTAGAATCCGCCGAGGCGGGGCAGTAGCTCAGCTGGGAGAGCACCACGTTCGCAACGTGGGGGTCGAGGGTTCAAGTCCCTTCTGCTCCACCAACCGCTCTTGACTGACATTCCCATCTACGTACAGCTGGTCCTCGCGTTCGCGTTCGGGGCCGTCGTCGCGTGGCTCGGGGCGACCGCCAGCGCGCACCGCCGGCGCCTGCAGATCGCCGAGCGGCTCTCGGCGGAGGAGGCCAAGGCGGCGCTCGAGCGCGAGATGCGAGAAACCCTCGAGCGCGAGCTCGACGAGGCACAAGGCGCGGTCCGCGATCTGGACCGCCGCCTGGGGGTGGCGCAGGAGCGCTTCGAGGGCTCGGCGCGAGCTCTCACCGAGCAGCGCGACTTCTTCGACGCGACGCGCGAGCAGCTCGAGAACTCGTTCGCCTCGCTGGCGTCCGCGGCGCTCAAGGGCAACACCGAGCAGTTCCTGTCGCTGGCCGAGCAGTCGATGGCGACGGCCCGCGAGCGGGCGGCGGCCGACCTCGACCAGCGCCGGCAGGCGATCGAAGCGCTTCTGGCGCCGTTCCGCGAGCGCCTGGAGAGCCTCGACGTGAAGACGGCGGAGATCGAGCGGGCGCGCATCGACGCCTACTCGCGGATCGACCAGCAGATGCAGGCGCTCGCGCAGGCGACCTCCGCTCTCGAGGAGAAGGCGACGTCCCTCGACACCGCCCTGCGCGGCTCGGAGACCCGCGGCCGCTGGGGCGAGATCGCGCTCCAGAACATCGCCGAGCTCGCCGGCATGTCCGCCCACTGCGACTTCGATGCGCAGCTCGTGCTGCCGGACGGCAGCCGCCCCGACATGGTCGTTCGCCTGCCGGGCGGGCGCCGGATCGTGGTCGACGCCAAGGCGCCGCTCACCGCCTATCTGGAAGCGGCCGAGGCGGGCACGGCGGCCCGGCGCGACAAGGCCCTGGGGCGCCACGTCCGCGATCTGCGCGGTCACGTGCGCACGCTCGCCGCCCGCGACTACGCGGCGGCGGCCGGGGCGTCGATCGACCTGGTGGTCATGTTCCTTCCCGGCGACTCGTTTCTCGCCGCCGCGTTCGCCAGAGAGCCCGACTTCCAGGTGCAGGCCCTCCGCTCCAAGGTGTTGATCGCCACTCCCACCACGCTGGTCGCCCTGCTCCGCACCGTCGCCATCTACTGGCAGCAGAACTCCCTGGCGGAGAACGCTCAGAGCATCGCCTCGGCGGCGCGCGATCTCTACGAGCGAGCGGCCAAATTCGGCGGCGACCTCACCGCGCTCGGCCGCGGTCTCAAGAGCGCTCTCGACGCCTACAATCGCGCCGTCGGCTCGTTCAACCGCCGCCTGATGCCGATGGGCCGCCGGCTCGAGGAGCTCAAGGTGAGCGAGCAGAGCCGCCGCGAGCTGTCGACGCCGGAAGTCATCGAAGAGCGCCCCCGAGAGCCGGTCGGCTCCTAGAGGGGGCCGACCGAGATCGAATGGAGGGGTTGAAAGGGGAGGGCTCTCCCCTTTCTCCGATCACTCCTTGATCATCGGCACAAACCTCACGCCGCCCGCAAACTCGGTGTGGAAACCCTCTTCGGTGCGGGTGATGACCTGCAGGTCCTGGAAGTAGCTGCCGACCGGCACCACCATCCGGGCGCCGACCTTGAGCTGCTCGA
>JAHEKO010000109.1:0-4160 GCA_024638355.1 Acidobacteriota bacterium | reverse complement strand
AACCTCACGCCGCCCGCAAACTCGGTGTGGAAACCCTCTTCGGTGCGGGTGATGACCTGCAGGTCCTGGAAGTAGCTGCCGACCGGCACCACCATCCGGGCGCCGACCTTGAGCTGCTCGACCAGGGTCTCGGGCACCTCGACCGGCGCGGCGGTGACGATGATGGCGTCGAACGGCGCCTCCTGCGGCCAGCCGGCGTAGCCGTCGCCGATCCGGTAGTGGATGTTCTCGTAGCCCAGGGCTTCGAGCGTCTCCCGTGCCTTCTCGGCCAGCTGCGCCCGAATCTCGATCGTGTAGACCTCGCTGGCGATCTGCGACAGCACCGCCGCCTGGTACCCGGAGCCGGTACCGATCTCCAGCACCTTGTCGTCGGCCTCGAGCTCGAGCAGCTCGGTCATCAGGGCCACGATGTAGGGCTGCGAGATGGTCTGACCGTCGCCGATCGGCTGCGGCCCGTCGTCGTAGGCGGCCTCGCGCCGCGCCTCGGGCATGAACAGGTGGCGCGGCACGAGCTTCATGGCCTCCACCACGCTCGGGCGGGTCACGCCGCGGCGCTCGATCTGCTCCTCTACCATCTGCAGCCGCCGCTGCAGGTAGGGATCGGTTTGAGCGGACGTTCCGGTCGCCAAGGCCGCCATCAACGATAGCAGCCCAACGGCCGTCACGACCCCCGACACCCTTCGCGTCATCGCGCTCCTTCCCGCTCGAAGGCGACCTCGCCGCCAACCAGGGTCATATCGACCTCGATGGCGGAGATCTCGGCATCCGGGACTCGCACGACGTCGCGCGCGAACACCACCAGATCGGCCCGCTTGCCGACCTCCAGGGAACCGATCTCGTCCTCGAGAAAGAGCGAATGGGCCGCGTCCAGGGTAAAGCCGCGCAGCGCCTCTTCCCGGTCGAGCAGCTCCGCCGGATACCAGCCGCCTTCCGGCTCGCCGCCCGAGTCCTGCCGCGTGACCGCGGCGTAGAGCCCGAGGCGCGGATCGGCGGACTCGACCGGGAAATCGCTGCCCAGAGCCAGCCTGCCGCCGGCGTCGAGCACCCGCCGCCAGGCGTAGGCGCCGAGGATCCGGTGCGGCCCGACCCGGTCTTCGGCCCAGGGCATGTCGGACGTGGCGTGGGTGGGCTGCATCGAGGCGATGATCCCGAGCCGGGCCATGCGCTCGATGTCGGCGAGGCGCATCACCTGGGCGTGCTCGATGCGGAAGCGCGCTTCCGGCCGCGGCTCGCTGAAGCAGCTCTCGAACGCGTCGAGGCTGACCAGGTTGCCGCGATCGCCGATGGCGTGGGTGGCGACCTGGAAACCGGTTTCGAGGGCTCGGCGGCAGATGCCGCTCATCTCGTCGCCGCCGGTGATCAGCAGGCCGACGTTCGTCGGGTCGTCCGAGTAGGGCTCGATCAGCGCCGCTCCGCGGCTGCCCAGGGCGCCGTCCGAGTAGAGCTTGATCCCGCGCACCTGGAGTCGCGCCTCGGAGTCCAGCTCCGGTCCGCGCTCGTACCACCTCTCGAGCAGCTCGGGCTCGTTGCCGTTGAGGAAAGCGGCCATGCGAATCGGCAGGCGGCCGCCCGCGCGCAGCGCCGCATACGCCTCGTACTCGGCCTGCCCGATGCCCATCTCGGTCACCGTGGTGAGGCCGCGGGCGAGACAGTGGCGGGCGCCGGTCACGATCTGGCGCTCGAGGTCGGCGGCCGAGGCTGCGGGGATGGCGCTGCCGACGCTCATCGCGGTGTCGACCAGCACGCCGGTCGGCTCGCCGGAGGCGGCGCGCTCGAAGCGACCGCCGACCGGGTCGACGCTCGCGGCCGAGACGCCCAGCAGCTCCATGGCGCGCGCGTTCAGAAGCGCCGCGTGGCCGTCGATGCGACTCACCCAGACCGGGTGATCGGGCACCGCCTCGCTCAGCGCCCCGTGGAGCGGAAAAGCCTTCTCCGGCCAGTCGTTCTGATCCCAGCCGCGGCCCAGGATCCACGCTCCGGCCGGCGCGCCCCCGGCGGCCGCCCGGATCCTCTCGATCACCTCGGCATACGAGCCGGTGCCCACCAGGTCGACCCGCTCGAGGGCGGCTCCCAGGCCGACGAGATGCGAGTGGGCGTCGATCAGGCCGGGCGTCACGGTGCGGCCGCCGAGATCGATCACCTCGGTGGAGTCGCCGATGCTCGCCGCCGCGCCGGCGTCGTCACCGAGATAGGCGATCCGGCCGTCGCGCACGGCCAGGCTTCCCTCGACGCTGCCGGGACTGGAGACCGGGTAGAAGCGGCCGTTGCGCAGAACGAGGTCGGCCGGGTCCTCGGCAAGGGACGGACCGGCGGCAAGAGCGAGCAGAGCGAGCAGCGTATACCTCATCGTGGCAGCGTACCAATTCTCGCCACTTCGAATCTGCAAAAGCCACGCCGGGCGGGCCCGGGGCCGCGGGGGCGCCCTCCGAGCTCGCGCCGCGGCCGTGATTACGGCAGGAAGTAGGTGGCGAGCGGCGCCGGCCCGGCGGCGTCGAAGAGGTCGACCTGGGTCGGGCTCATGAAGATCTCGGAGAGGATCGACAGCTCGGGTGCCGGACCACCGGCGAAATGATCGTGCGCGGCCAGGCCGAGCGGCAGCGGCGTCAGGCCCGGCGAGCTCGCGACGATAGAGCTCACCGCCGCGGCGTTCCCGGCGTCGCGAATCTCGGTCGTGAGGTCGCTGGGGTCGATCCGACCGCTCACCGCGAGCTCGGGCGCCGGGCCGCCGCCGAAATGCGGGATCCGCTCGAACGCGCCGATCGGCTGCAGCGCGTCGTTGAAGTCGATCGCTCCGAAGGCGGCGCCGTTGTCGGCGTCGAAGACCTCGGCGAAGAGGTCGCCGGTGCTCGGCCGGCGGAAGAGAACCGCGACGTCCGGAGCGGGCGTGCCGCCGCCCAGACCGAGGTCGGGCAGGCCGACGATACCTAGCGGGAAGAGGTCGGTACCGAGCGGGAAGTCGCGCAGCGCAGCGCCGCTGTCGGCGTCGACGACCCGGATTCGAGTGTCCTGGCTCTGCGGGTTCTTGAGGACGATGGCGAGCTCGCCCTGCGGCGAGCCGGCGAAGCTGGCGACCGGCGCGAAGCCGATCGGGAAGAGCGACGGCGCGCCGGCGTCCACCAGGTGGTTGCGCGTCACGGCGCCGCTCGCGGCGTCGAGCACCACGACCCGCGCCTCGCTCTCGTCGGTCGCGCGCAGGAGCACCGCGACATCGGGTGCGGGAGTGCCGTCGAAGCTGGGCACCGACGCGATATCGGTCTCCACCCAGTCCCCGGCCACCGGATGCTCGCCGAGGAGCGTCTGATCGTCGGCGTCGATCACGACCACCCGGGTCGTGCCGTCGAAGCCGGAAGCGAGCGCCGCGATCTCCGGCGATGGAGTGGCGCCGAAGCTCATGACCCCGGTGAGCGCCACGGTTCGATAGCCGATCGACTCGACGCTGTACTCGCGCCCGCCGCCACTGGCGGCGTCGGCGAGGATCAGCGCCACGCTGCTGTCACCCTCCTTGGCGACGATGGCCGCGGTCTCGGTTCCGCCGCGCTCGGTGGCGAGAATCTCGCGCGCCCGGACCACGTCGGTCGTGACCTCGTCGTCGTCGTTGCCGCTGACCGGGTCGGGGTTCGACGACACGACCGCCACCTCGGAGTGGTGCGACGAGTCGAAGCGGTGATCGACCAGCACGCCGACGACCAGGGTGCGCGTCTCGGTGGCGGGAATGGTGCCCAGATCGCAGTCGTAGACCGTGCCCGAGAAGAGGGCGCACGGGAAGGCGGCCGGCTCGGCGCCGAGGGCGATGCCGCCCATCGGCAGCTCGTGCTGCAGGACCACGTCCACCGCGTCCGAGGGGCCGTTGTTGGTGACCTCGATCGTGAAGAACTGGACGTCGCCGGCCGCGATCGGATCGGAGAGCTCGGTGATCGACACCCCGAGGTCGGCCTCCTGAACGATCTCGACGAAGTAGTCCTCGACCTCGCCACCGGCCGCGTAGCCGGAAGGCGTCAGACCGCCGGCCGCGTCGATGCGGAAGCGGACGTAGGTGCCTTGCAGCGTGTCCGCCAGCGGCGTGCCGTAGGCGGTAAGCGGCGACGCGAAGCTCAGCGGGTTGGCGCCTCCAATCAAGGCCACGTCGGTGAAGACCTGCTCGCCGGCGTCGCTCCAGTCGC
>JAHEKO010000607.1 GCA_024638355.1 Acidobacteriota bacterium | reverse complement strand
TCAGGATCAGGTCGCCCGCCTCCAGCAGGCTGTCGTTGCGGTAGTAGTGCCCGAACCAGGCGTTGGGTCCGGCGGCCGTGATCGACCGGTAGGCCTCGCCCCGGGCCCCGTTGACCAGAAAGACGTAGCGCGCGGCCGCGTCGAGCTGGTACTCGACGAGACCCGGCTCGGTCGAGCGGATCGCCTCCATGATGCCGAGCGCGGCCAGCTCGCTGGCGCGCCGGACCAACTCGATCTCGCGCGGGCTCTTGACCAGCCGCATGCGGTCGAGGATCGGCGTCAGATCGGCGACCTCGAACTGGGGATAGCGCTCGCGGAGCAGGCCGACGAACCGGCCGGCGCGAGACGGCGAACCGTCCCAGGGGTCGGCCACCGCCTCGCCGAAGCCGATGAGGATCTCGTCGCGGCTCTGCGCCCGCCCTTCGGCCGGCGCCAGCGGAGTGAAGAGAGTGGGGAAGGGGGCGCGGAGCAGGTAGCGCCACAGCTGGTAACCGAGCCGCTCGATGCCGAGCACTTCGTCGACCCCGGTCAGCTCGCGCACCCGCTCGGCGTCCTCGGCCGCCAGCGTCTTGCCCTCGCCGCGCTCGCGTCGCTCGTTGCGGTGGGGCAGATAGAGGTGGCTCTTGCCGCTGCGGCCGTCGAGCAGCAGGTAGGCGTGCGGCGTCTCGAGGCCGGTCAGGTAGTAGAGCTCGTTCGACTGCCGGAAGACGTGGAAGCCCCGAACGTTGGGTGCTCCCTGGATCAGCGCGATCGCGTTGTCGCCGATCTCCTCGAGCACCCGGCCCCGCCGGGCCGCCAGCTCCTCGGGCGGAAAGTCGGTCTGGTAGCGGTGCGTCTCTTGAGCGGCGAGATTCGCGGCGACGAACCAGACCGCCAGGCCGAGCGTTGTGCAGCGTCTCATTACAGCGCAGTCCCCCTCTTCGATAGGCTATGAGGATACCGGCTGGAATGCCGCCTGCGCCGATAGGAGACTCCTTCGATGCCCCGACGACCGACACGAATCCTGCTCGCGACGCTTCTGGCGCTCGCCATCGCGCTGCCTGCCGTCGCGCAGACCGAGTACGAAGGCACGACGGCCGGCGGGGCCTTCTACAAGTTCGCGGTGCCCGACAACTGGAACGGCACCCTGGTCATCTACAACCACGGTTTCGACTTCTCCGAGCCGGAAGCGGTCGACGATCTCGGTCCGCTGATCGACATCCAGCTCTCCCAGGGCTTCGCGGTGGCCGCGTCGAGCTACCGCCAGCGAGCCTGGGCGCTGTTCAAGACCCATCAGGACCTCAAGGCGATGTACGCCGCCTTCAGGTCGCGGGTGGGCACGCCGAGCCAGACCCTCATCTACGGCTTCTCCCTGGGCGGCCTGGTCACCGCCCAGGCGGTCGAGAAGGGGGGTCTGGGCAACGTCACGGGGGCGTTCGCGGCGTGCGGCCCGATGGGCGGCAGCCGCAACTGGGACGGCGGCCTCGATCTGCGCCTCCTCTACGACTTCGTCTGCTCCGAAGTGCCGGGAGCGGCGATCGCCGGCGGGCCCAAGGGCCTGGAGAAGAGGTCGACGTTGACCCGCGAGGACGTCGAGCGCGCGGTCAACGCCTGTACCGGCGTCGACGAGCTTCCGTTCCGGCGGAGCCGCCGGCAGCGGGCCAATCTCAAGACCCTGGGCGACGTCTCCGGCCTGCCGGAGAGCTTTCTCCAGACCCAGATGCGCTACGTCACCGAGGCGCTCGCCGATTTGACCTACGACCGGGGCAAGCTCAAGGGCAAGCAGGGCATCGGCAACAAGGACGTCGACTACGGCGACGCCGAGGTCAACGCGGGCATCGAGCGGGTGAAGGCCAGGAAGGGCCCGGCCAGGAAGCTCAAGAGGAGCTACACGCCGACCGGCCGGGTCGGCAAGACCAAGATCGTCAGCATGCATACCGACAAGGACGGCCTGGTGATCGTCGAAAACGCGTCGGAGTACCAGAAGAAGGTGCCCGCGGAGAATCTGACGGTCGCCATCGTCGAGGAGAGCATTCCGACCCACTGCTTCTTCTCGCCCCCCGAGGTGGTGGCCGGCTGGCAGAGCCTGCTGGACTGGGTCGAGACCGACTCGCAGCCGTCGGCCCGGGACCTCCAGGACAGCTGCGAGCTCTTCGCCAGCCTGCTTCCCGGTCCGTGCCGGATCAATCCGGAGTTCGAGATTCCGGACATGGACGGCCGGGTCCGCCCCCGCTAGCCTGCCCTCGCGCGGAGCGATCAGAGCAGGTAGGCCGTCACGAACAGGGTCAGCATCGCGAATACCAGCGCGACCTTGGCCGCGGCGGCCATCGCCAGGCCGAACCAGGTGCCGGCCCCCGCCTTGCCCGCGGCCTTGAGGTCGCGGCGGACGGTGTACTCGCCCATCACGGCGCCGATGAAGGGCCCGACCAGGATGCCGACCAGACCCCAGAAGAGGCCGAGGACCGCGC
>JAHEKO010000606.1 GCA_024638355.1 Acidobacteriota bacterium | reverse complement strand
CCGATCACACCTGGGAGGCGGTGATGCAACGCGTCGATCCCCGCGCGCTGATCGTGATCGCTCCCGAGGGCCGCATGATGCGCGCCAACGGCCTCGACTCGCAGGGCAAGCCGATGACCGTGCGCGGCGGCATCGCCGACATCCTGGCGGCCATCCCCAGCGGCCGCATACTGCTCGCCTACAGCGCCGGGCTGCACCACGTGCAGGTACCCGGGCAGCGTATCCCCCGGCTCTTCCAGGACGTGCGGATGAGCCTCGAGATGCTCGACATCGCGGAGTACAAGCAACAGCTCGGGCTCGACCCCACCCACCGCAGCTTCAAGCCCGCGGTGAAACAGGACCTCGAGCGGCGCCGCGAGACGCTCCGGCCGCCGCCGCCGCCGGCGCCCTGGCCGAAGTGAGGCCCGGTCAGCGGCGCCTCAGCCCACGCGCCGGCGCTCGGCGGCGACCGCCAGCGCGGCCTTGACCGAGGTCGAGCCCAGAATCAGGGCCGCTCCCATCAGCGCCCAGCGGCCCGGGAACTCGCCGTGCACGGCCCAGGTCAGGAGCGAGCTCAGCACCGGCTCGATCAACAGCAGGAGCGAAGCCTCCAGAGCGGGCACGCGACGCATCGCGGAGGTCAGCCAGATGTAGGCGAGCCCGATCTGAATGGCGCCGAGGTAGAGAACGACGGCGAGGTCGATGGGCGCCGGCCGGGGCAGCGGCAGCGCCAAGGGCAGACAGACGGCGAAGGCAAGGAGGTTGCCGCTCACCAGCGCCGCCGGGGCGTCTCTTTCGCCGGCGCCGCCGCGAGCCAACCAGCGCAGGCCGAGCACGGTCAAGGCGTAGAAGAAGCCGGTGCCGATCGCCAGCAGGTTGCCGAGCCACGGTTGCGGCGCGGTGGCGAAGCGCGGCTGGGCGTCGGTCAGGCAGAGAGCGAGGCCGGCCGCCATGATCGCCATGAACGGCAGCTCGCCGCGCCGCCAGCGCTCGCCCAGCCACCAGGGGGCGATCAGCCCCACGTAGAGCGGAGCCGTCGCGGCGAGAAAGACGGCGTTCGCCGCGGTCGTCAGCTTGCTCGACAGGACGAATCCGATGAGCATTCCGGCGTAGGCGCCGCCGACGGCCAGCGCCCGCGCCGTCCAGCGGCGGCGAGCGCCATGCATGAACAGCCAGAGGGTGGCCGCGGCCACGAGCGAGCGCAGCCCGGCCACTTGCCAGCCGTCGAGCGAGGTCGCCTTGACCACCGCGCCGCCGGTCGAGAAGAGCACCGCGGCCGCCACGACCTCGAGGCGGGCGGCGAACGGACGCCCGGCCACCCCTATCCCGGCCTTCTCGCCGGCTCGCGCTGCGGGCCCGCCGGCGCCTTCTCGCCGAGCCAGAGCCGCGGCCTCGGCAGGGTCTTGCGGAAGCGCCTGGAGCTCGCGCCACCGACCTCGCGCAGGACGTGCGCCACCGCCTCGGCGGGAGAATCGGTGACGAAGAAGCGATTCGGATCGTCGGGCGAGATCGTGCCCGCGGAAACCATGTCGCCGTGCATGAAGTCGATCAACGGCCCCCAGTAGTCGGTACCCATGAGCACCAGCGGAAAATCCGCGATCTTGTCGGTCTGGATCAGGGTCGCGGTCTCGAAGATCTCGTCCATGGTGCCGAAGCCGCCCGGCATGAGCACGAAGGCGTACGAGTACTTCACCAACATGACCTTGCGCACGAAGAAGTACCTGAAGTCGACCTCCACGTCGAGGTAGGGATTGGCCGATTGCTCGTGCGGCAGCTCGATGTTGCATCCGATCGAGCGGCCGCCGGCATCCTTCGCGCCTCGATTGGCCGCTTCCATGATCCCCGGCCCGCCTCCGGTCATCACCGTGAAGCCGGCCTCGGCGACGGTTTGGCCGACCCGCCGCGCGAGCTCGTAGTGGGGGTGGTCCTCCGGCGTGCGCGCCGAGCCGAAGATGGTCACGCACGGCCCGACGAAGTGGAGCGCCCGGAAGCCACGAAAGCACTCGACGCAGATACGCGCGGCGCGACGAAGCTCCTGCCACCGGCTTTGGGGTCCAGCCAGGAACTCGCGATCTTCGGTCGTTCTCCAGGTCGGCTCCCTCGTCATTCCCACCTCCGTGGTCCCTATACTAGAATCCCGACGGCCCCGCCGGCTCCAGCCCTTTGAACCCACAACCGGAGACGCGCCATGAAGACGAACGAGTACATCGCTCTAGAAGACGGCTACGGCGCGCACAACTATCACCCGCTGGACGTCGTCATTCAGCGCGCCGAGGGCGTGTACGTCTGGGACGTCGAGGGCCGCACGTTCATGGACTTCCTGGCCGCCTACTCCGCCGTCAACCAGGGCCACGGCCACCCGCGTATCCTCCAGGCGCTGATCGACCAGTCGAAGACCCTCGCCCTCACCTCGCGCGCCTTCCGCAACGACCAGCTCGGGCGCTTCTATCGCAAGCTGGTCGAGCTCACCG
>JAHEKO010000605.1 GCA_024638355.1 Acidobacteriota bacterium | reverse complement strand
CATTGGCCAGGCGCGATCCCGAGGGGATGGCCGCCCGGTACCACCCACAGATCCACTTCACCGACGAGGTCTTCGACCTGCGCGGCGAGGCGGCGGTCGCCATGTGGCGGATGCTGTGCGAGCGCGGTGAGGACCTCGACGTCGTGTATCGCGACGTGAAGGCCGACGATGACACCGGCCAGGCCCACTGGGACGCCACCTACACCTTCTCGGCCACGGGCCGCAAGGTGCGCAACGCCATCGATGCCCGCTTCGAGTTCCGCGACGGCAAGATCGTGCGCCACGTCGACAGCTTCGACTTCTGGCGCTGGTCGCGCCAGGCCCTGGGCCTACCCGGCCTGACTCTCGGCTGGTCCGGGTTCCTGAGACGCAAGGTGGCGCGCACCGCGGCGCGGAGCCTCGAGCGGTTCATCGCGCGGCCATGATCCGGCGCCTGGCGCTCGGGGCTCTCACGCTCGGATCGGTGCTGGTCGTTCTTTTTTGCCTCCTCGGCGGCCGCCAAGCCGAGCTCGGCTTCGCCGTCCTGGCGTTCGCCTTCCCGGCGCTCTTGATGATCGTCGGAGCCACCGACCGGCGAGGCCGGCTGGGCTCGATCGCCTGGCCGGTCGGCGCCCTTCTGGTCGTCCTCGAGGCGAGCCTGCTGGGGATGCTCGCGCTGTCGGGCGATCCCGGCGCCGCCGCCCGGCTCTCCCATCCGCTGGTGGCCGTTGCCCTTCAGGTCGTCGGCGTGGCCGGGCTGCCGCTCGCTCTGATCGCCTGCGGTTACGCGCTCACCTTCGATGGCTTCGGCGTCGCCGACGACGATCTGGCGCGGCTGCGCGACCTCGCCGAGCCCCGGGACCCAGAGTAGGTCCATGCCGGTCCTCGACAAGCCGATCGTCGTCTGGGTGTCGCTGGGCTATCTCCTGCTGGTCACCGCGATCGGAGTCTGGTCGATGAGGCGGACGCGGGGCGCCAGGGACTTCTTCATCGCCGGCCAATCGCTCGGGCTCTGGGTGACCGGCTTCGCCACCATGTCGGCCGCCTTCAGCGGCTTCGTCTTCATCGGCGGGCCGGGTCTCGTCTACCGCATGGGCGTGGCGTCGCTCTTCATCTGCGTTCCGGTCGGTTTCACCTCCGGGCTCCTCTGCTGGGTGGTGGCCAAGCGGCTGCGCCTGCTGGCGGAGGTGCGCCCGGTCTATACGGTTCCGGAGGCCCTTCTCGCCCGCTACCGGAGCCGCACGGTCTCGGGCCTCGCCGCCGTTGCGGTGCTCGCGGGGACGGTCGCCTACCTGGGCGCCCAGCTCCAGGCGCTCGGCGTGGTGATCGAGGCGCTCTTCGGCACCCGCGAGCTCTTCGGCGCGTCGAGCCTCGCCGTCGCCATGCTGATCGGCGTGGTCGTGGTGGCCTTCTATGCCGTCGCCGGTGGCATGATCGCCGGCGCCTACACCGACCTCTTCCAGGGAATCCTGATGGTGGTAGCGGCTGTCGCCGTGTGCTGGGTCGCCGTCGAAGCGAGCGGCGGGCTCCACGCGCTGGCGCGGTCGATCGCCGGGTCCCCGGAGTTCGGTCCGAGCTTTCTCGATCCGGTCGGCAGCCTGCCGCTCTTCACCGCGATCGGCTTCTTCTTCCTCTTCGGAGTCGGAGTCCTGGGCCAGCCCCACATGCTGCACAAGTTCTTCATGCTGGATCGGGTGGGGAGCCTGAAGTGGATGCCAGCCGTCCTCGGCGGCGGGCAGATGCTGTGCGTTCTGCTCTGGATCGGACTCGGGCTGGCGGTACCGGCGCTGGTCGCGGCGGGCCGCATGGAGCCGCTGGCGCGGCCGGACGACGCCACGCCCGCCTTTCTCCTGGGCTTCGCGCCCGAGCCGCTCGCCGGCCTGGTCTTCGCCGGAGTGCTCGCGGCGATCATGTCGACCGCCGACTCGTTCCTCAACATCGGCGCGGCCGCCCTGGTGCGGGACCTGCCGGCCGCTTTCGGTTGGCGCCGGCCGCGACAACTCTTCTGGGGCCGGGTCTGGGTGGTCGCGATCGCGCTGGTGGCGGCGCTCTTCGCCCTGGCCTACGGCGACCTGATCGCCCTGCTGGGGACCTTCGCCTTCGCCACGTTCGCCGCCGCGCTGGCCCCCGCGGTCGCGATCGGGCTCAACTGGAAGCGGGTCACCGCCGGCGCCGCGAGCGCGTCGATCGCGACCGGCCTGGCCGTCAACCTGGGCGTGGAGCTCCTCACTCGGCAGAGCCTCGCCCCCTGGCTGCCGCGTCCGGTGCTCCCGCCGGGGGTGCTGCCGGGTGTCCTGGCGGTTTCGGCGTCTTTCTCGGTGCTGCTGATCTGGAGCTGGCTGGCGCCGCCGCCGGAGCTCGATCGCGACGTGGAGCGGGTCATGGAGCTATGAGGGGCGGCGAATCGAGGCTGAAGATCGTCTCGCGGCCCGAAGAGCTCGAGGCCGCGCTCGAGATCCGCCGCCGCGTCTTCG
>JAHEKO010000604.1 GCA_024638355.1 Acidobacteriota bacterium | reverse complement strand
GGCACCCGGGATCTTGTACTTGTTCACGCCGAACAATAGAGCCTTCTTCGCCATGCTCCTCCCTCCTCTAACGGTGATTGTTACGGCGAGTCTAACAGCGCGCCCGGCCGCGAACAAGCCGACCCACCTCGAGCGGGCTCAGACGGCGAGCCAGCCGAAGACCCCGGCGGTCAGCAGCGAGTAGATCACTCCGTCGACGATGTGCTTGAGGGATGTCGACCACTTGCGCCCCATCCAGATCGACTCCGAGGCCGAGGCGCCGGCGTACCCGAGGAAGGCGACCATGCTGGTCAGGCGGAAGACCGCCATGTAGTCGGCATCTTTGGGCACGGTGAAGCTGGCGACGTAGGCGACCAGCCCGCCGATGACCAGGCAGAAGATGAACCACGAGACGAGCTGCTTGCCCATCGCGATCTTCGGGATCACCGTGGCGAACAGCAGCGGCCCGCGCGCGAGCTTGGCTCTCATCTCCTCCGAGGCGCGCTCCTCGGGCGTCACGCAGTGGGGGGCCACGTAGTTGCCGGCGCCCGCCTCTTGCGCGCGAAAGAGCTCGAGCACGGCATCCTCGTCCGGGAGCTTGTCGTAGTCACCGCGATGGAAGGGCAGGACCATATGGAGAATGGAGCTGGCGACAAAGACCAGCACGGCGGACAGGACCACGGGGAGCCAAAGGGCGGTCAACTCGAGCATGGGTCACCTCCTTCGGCGCTCGACTCTCCCTGGGGAGCCTTGCGCCCAGCGTGTTCGGTGGCGTGAAGCGGTGAGTCTAACTCGGAGCGTCGGCGCTGTCGGCCGCCGCCCCGCGCCGTGCGACCAGACTCGCAATCTCGTCCATCCGCTCTCGGGCCGCGCGATAGCCGACGTCGAATATCTCGCGGACATGTTTCGTGTCGAACGTTCCGAAGCCGCTCAGCTCGGGCGGGCTCAACAGCAGATCGCAGCGGTGGAACTTGCGTTTCGAGGAGAGGTACATCCCGACCTCGAAGGCGCGCTGCGAAACCGCCAGGGTGCTTCTCAGGCTGGTCTCGTCGATGCGCCGCAGCGGGCTGACGTAGACGCCGAGGATGACGTCGCAGTGACCGATGAGGGGCTCGACCGGGAAGTTGTTGGTGATACCGCCGTCCGAGTAGAGACGGCCGTCGATGCGGGTCGGCGTGAAGACCAGCGGCGTCGAGGCCGAGGCGACGACCGCGGGGATCAGCCGGCCCGACTCGAAAACCTCGGCCCGCGCCTCGACCAGATCGGTGGCGGTCACGAAGATCTTCTTACCCAGCGCCTCGAACGAGTCGTCGGGGAAATGGTCGCGAAAGTCGCGCACGATCTTGTCGGTATCGAACAGGCCGGGCTTGGACAGCGCCACCTTGGAAAGGCGAAAGGGGCTCTTGTGGATGAAGAACCGCAGGATCTCTTCCGCGGCGTGGCCGGCGGCGTGGAGGGCCGCAACCATCGCGCCGGCGCTGGTTCCGGCCAGAACCTGAGGCGCGATTCCCCGCTCTCTCAGCGCCTCGAGTACGCCGGCATGGGCGAGCCCGCGCACACCGCCCCCGGAAAGCACCATGCCGAGGTTGTAGCGCATGGGGATAGTGTACGCCCTGGATGAGCGATCTTCTCCGCGACTACGGCTGGACGCCGCGGCTACGGCGCAGTCTGGAGCGGCTGGACCGGGGTCCGCTCGAGGCGGGGCGCGTGGTCGAGGCGCAACGCGGCGAGCTGCGGCTGCTGACCGCCGCGGGCACGCTGCGGGCCCGGCTCGCGGGCCGGCTCCGCGCCGACGAAGGTGCGGCTCTGCCCGTTGTCGGCGATTGGGTGGCCTACGAGCCGGGCCAGGCCGGCGCTCCGGTGGCGATCCGGGCGGTGTTGGAGCGGCGCAATCAACTTTCGCGCAAGGAGGCGGGCGCGCGAACTGCCGAGCAGGTGGTCGCGGCCAACGTAGACCAGGTGCTGCTGGTGATGGGGCTCGACGACGACTACAACCTGCGCCGGCTCGAGCGGTTCCTCGCCATGGTTGCGGAGTGCGGGGCGCGAGCGACGGTGGTGCTCAACAAGGTCGACGTCTGTTCGGATGTCGCCGCTCGGGTCGAGGCCGTTCGCGGACTCGCCCTCGGCGGGCCGGTCCTGGCGCTCTCGGCGCTCGAGGGGACCGTCGACGCGCTCGAGATCCTGCTGGCGCCGAGGGAGACGGTCGCCTTCGTCGGCTCCTCGGGCGCGGGTAAGTCGACCCTCATCAATCGGCTGCTGGGCGAAGAGCTGCTGACCACCAGCCCGGTCCGCAAGGCCGATTCGCGCGGCCGGCACACGACCACCCATCGCGAGCTCTTTCGTCTTCCCGGTGGCGCCCTGGTGATCGACAACCCGGGGGTGCGCGAGATCCAGCTGTGGCGCGCCGAGGAGGCGCTGTCCAAGGTCTTCGACGACATCGAGGAGCTGGCGCGCGGTTGCCGATTCAACGACTGCG
>JAHEKO010000603.1:1335-2459 GCA_024638355.1 Acidobacteriota bacterium | reverse complement strand
CACGCGAGCTATCGCGACGAGCTGACCGGGCTGGCCAATCGACGCGTCCTCCAGGAGATTCTCAACCTCGAGCTCGCCCAGGCCCGGCGCAGCGAGCGCGCCGTCGGGTTGGTGATCCTGGACGTCGACAATCTGAAGCTGGTCAACGAAGGCCTCGGCTTCGCGACCGGCGACCGCGTTCTCGAGGCGCTGGCCACCCGGCTCAAGGCGTTCAC
This sequence comes from Acidobacteriota bacterium, assembly GCA_024638355.1. Taxonomy (GTDB): domain Bacteria; phylum Acidobacteriota; class Thermoanaerobaculia; order Multivoradales; family JAHEKO01; genus JAHEKO01. Next base: position 2,244 of record JAHEKO010000603.1, on the reverse strand, counting down.
CCGCGAGGCCGATACGCTCGCCCGCCTCGACGGCGATCGGTTCGCCCTGCTGCTCGCCCGCTGTGAGGACGCGGCCAGCATCTTCAGCGCCGTCTATCGCCTGCGCCAGGTCTGGAAGGAACCCCTCTCGGTCGAGGGCCAGGAGCTCTCGGTCTCTTGCTCGGTGGGCTTGAGCGTCTTCCCCGACGATGCCGCCGACCCGGTAAAGCTCCTGGAGCGCGCCGAGACCGCCCTCGAGCACGCGCAAGAGGCGGGCTTCGACCAGCTCTCGGTGTACGACGAGGCGTCCAATCGAGTCGCCCGGCAGCGCCTGGTGCGCGGCCAGGAGCTCGGTCGCGCCCTGCGCGAAGACCAGCTCGAGCTCTATCTCCAACCCCAGGTCTCGATCCCGGACGGCGAGCTGACCGGTGCCGAGGGGCTGGTCCGCTGGCACCACCCGTCGAGCGGGCTGCTCAGCGCCGGCGAGTTCGTTCCGCTCGCCGAGCAGATCGGCCTGATGCCGGAGTTGAGCACCTGGGTGCTGAAGGAGATCTGCCGCCAGAACTCCGCCTGGCGAGCGGCCGGCCTGCCGATCGTGCCGATCTCCGTCAACGTCTCCGCCCGCCACTTCCAGCGCGAGGACGTACCGGGGGTGGTAGCGCAGATCCTGCGCGAGAGCGATCTCGATGCGCGCTTCCTGCACCTCGAGGTGACCGAGAGCGCGGCGCTTCACGACGTCGAGCTGATGAGCACGCAACTCGGTCGATTGAAGGAGCTGGGGGTCGGCCTGCAGCTCGACGATTTCGGCACCGGCTACTCGTCACTGACCTATCTCATGCGCTATCCGCTCGACGTTCTCAAGATCGATCGCTCGTTCGTCACCAAGCTGGACGAGAGGAGACAGAGCCGCGGCATCGTCAAGGCCACCCT
>JAHEKO010000603.1:0-1235 GCA_024638355.1 Acidobacteriota bacterium | reverse complement strand
GGCGGCCCGCGCGGCCTCGAGCGGCGGCGCTACGCGGCCGGCCCGCATGAAGTGCCAGCGCAGCCTTCCCTCCATCGGCTCGAAGACTTCGGGGCGTACTCGCTCCCGATGGCGCCGCAGCAGCGAGGCGACCGTTTCGCCGGCGGCGGCGAGCTCGAGCAGATCGGCGGCGTCGGAGCCGGCCCGCGAGATGTACGTCTGCCACACCGCCTGACGAATCGACATCGAGCTGAGCGTGACGTTGGGTAGCGCGGCCGCCCCCTTCTTGAGCAGGGCGATCTTCTCTTTCAGCTCCCGGCGCTCCGCCATCGCCGCGCGCTGCCATCCGGTGTAGGGCTTGGGCACCAGGATGTTGGTGCCGAGATGGATGTTGCCGATCACGCCCGAGGGCGCCAGCTCCTCGAGCATCAGCTCGCGGCACTTCGCGCCGAGCTCGAGGATGGCCTCGACGTCGGCGCGGGTCTCGCCCGGAAGGCCGATGATGAAGTAGAGCTTGAGCTGGGTGAAGCCGTGCCGGAAGATCTTGCGCACCTTGTCGAGCAGAACAGCGTTCGGAATCGGCTTGTTGAGCTTGACGCGCAGCTCGTCGCTGCCGGTCTCGGGGGCGAGCGTGATCGAGCGATCGCCCGACTCGCGGAGCGTGGTCAACACCTCTTCGGTGACCGCGGGAATCCGGATGGACGAGACCGAGCTGCGAAATCCGCGCTGGTTGGCTACCCGCAGGATGCGGCCGATCTCCGGGTGGTCGCCCACCGCGGTGGCGATGAAGCCGACCTGGTCGGTGACGGCGCGGCCGCGCTCGAGGGCAGCGAGGATGGCGTCGGTCGAATGCGAGCGAAACCGGCCCATGCCGAAGGTGGCCCAGCAGTAGAGGCACTTCTCGGGACAGCCGCGCGACATCTCGATCAGGAACTTGTTCGAGAACTCGGTGCGCGGCGTGATCACCACGCTGGTCGGCAGCGCTTCGGGCGCCCGCATCTGCTCCTCGGTCAGCTCCAGCTTCTGAAGCTTGGGCTGCTCGCCGTCCTCCTCGGGGCGGTGCCGCTCCGGGACGTAGAAGCCGGGGCGCCCGGCGAGACGCTCGACGACCGCTTCGCGGTGCGGCTCCTCTTCCAGCGCCGCCAGCAGATCGGGCAGCACGTTCTCCGCGGCGCCGAGCGGGAAGACGTCGACGAACTCCGACAGCGGCAGCGGGTTGATCATCGCGCACGACCCGCCGACGATCACCAGGGGGT
>JAHEKO010000602.1 GCA_024638355.1 Acidobacteriota bacterium | reverse complement strand
AGACCGCCGGCTACAGATTCCAGACCAGCGCGACCTTGGTCGTGGTGTCGGTGTCGTCGTTGAGGCCGATGGGCTCGTTGCGGTAGCGGACCTCGTAGCTGAACCGCAGCGCCAAGCGGCTGTTCAGCGACGCGGTCACCGCGGTCAGCGATTCGGCGCGCCAGTCGCCCGAATCGTCGAAGTTGGCAAAGTACGCAACGCCTTGGGAGAAGGAGGCGTTGTCGCTGATCGCCCAGGCGTAGTCCGCACCGAAGAGGCCGCCCAGCCAGCTCTCGTCGGGCTCCGGATCGAGGCGATCTTCGTCCGTCCAGGTGAGCGCGAAGTCCAGGTCGAGGACGTGCTTGGGGCCGAGCAGCGCCTTGTAGACCGCGCCGGCCTCGACGATGCCGCGCAGATCGATGCTCGAGAAGCGGTCGCGCTCCGCCGACAGACCGAAGAAGGCGTCCCAGCGCTTCGACAGCGCGCGTGTGCCACGCAGGGCGGCGAAGTAGCGCTCGGCGGTCTTCTCCTGGTCCTGCTCGGCTCTGTTGAACTGAGCCGCGAACTCCACGCCCCACGGCGTCGGGCGTCGGATCGCACTGATGTCGAGTCCCAGGGTCTCCGTTTCGGAATTGCCGCTGGTGGCCAGGTAGGAAAGGGCCGTCTCGCCCTTCCAGAGCGGCTCGACCGGGGCGGCCTCGGCGGCCTCCTCCGAAGCGGCGGCAGGCTCCTGCGCCTGCGCGACCCGAGGGATGGACGTCGAGACGGCGGCGAGGGTCAAGAGCAGAGCGATTCTAGTCATAACAAGGGTTCTCCGTAGCGCAACTGGCTAAGTCGGAGAGTACGCGATCTCGTCGCGTTCGGTTGCGCTCCGTGGGACCTGCTCCAGGCTAGACTTGGCTCGTGACCCGGCCGCCCGACCTCCAGGCCCTACGCGACGCCATCGAGGCGGTCGACGAAGAGCTGCTCTCGGCGCTCAAGAAACGCATGCATCTGGTCGATCGGGTCGCGGCGGCCAAGCTCGATGCCGCCTCGCCCTTCCGCGATCAGCAGCGCGAGGAGCTCGTCCTCAGGCGCGTGCGCCACCTGGCGGTCGCCAAGGGCCTCGACAGTCACGAGGTGGAGCGCCTCTATCGCTGGATCATGCAGATGTCGATCGCGCGCCAGCAGGAGCACATCCGCACCCTGCCCACCGCGCCGATGCGGGTGGCCTATCAGGGCGCGGACGGCTCCTTCAGCCACCTGGCCGCGCAGCAGCTCTACGCCGGGCGCGAAGGGGGCGTCCTGCTCTCCGGCTATCAGACCTTCCGCGCCGCGGCCGAGGCGGTCGTCGACGGCGAGGCCGACCTCGCGCTGCTGCCGATCGAGAACACCACCGCCGGCAGCATCAACGAGACCTACGATCTGCTCACCGACGGCAGGGTGGTCATCATCGGCGAGCTGGTCACCGAGGTCGAGCACTGCCTCCTGGCGCTGCCGGGCGCCGGGCTCGAAGAGCTGCGCACCGTGCTCTCCCATCCCCAGGGACTCCTCCAGTGCGAGGCCTTCCTGGCCCGCCGCCCGTGGCTCCAGCCGCGCGCGGAGTTCGATACCGCCGGCGCCGCCCGCAAGGTCAAGGAGAGCGGCGACCCCACGCTCGGCGCCATCGCCAGCGAGTCGGCCGCCCGCGTCTACGGCCTCGAGGTTCTCGAGAGCTCGATTCAGGACGAGGCGGGCAACTTCACCCGCTTCGTCGAGATCGCCCGCGAGCCGGTGCCCTGCCCGCCCGAGACCTCCTGCAAGACCTCCCTCATGCTGAGTGTCGCGCACGAGCCCGGAGCGTTGAGCCAGGTGCTCCAGCGGTTGAGCAAGCGGGGCATCAGCCTGACCAAGCTCGAATCGCGCCCGCTGCGCGGCAGCCCGTTCCGCTACCGGTTCTACCTCGACATCGAGGGGCACGCGGCGTCGCGGCAGGTCGAAGAGGCGCTCGAAGAGATCCGCCCGCTAACCGGGGAGCTGCGAATCCTCGGGACGTATCCCGCCTCCCGCGACACCACCCGGCCGGACGCCGGCGTAGGCCTACCCGGCCCACCGCTTCGCTGACCGTGATTCGCTCCACGGCGGGCGTCGGGACTCGCTACCCGCACTCGCCGTCGTGGCTCCTCTGCGCCCCGGCCATCAATCGCATGCAATCGTTGCCGTAGGTGACGCCGTCGCAACCGCAGACCGGATCGTACTCCTGGGTGCAGGCCTCCGGCGTCGCGACACACATGCCTCCCAGGTCGGCGACCTGGCACTGGCCGGCCGGAAGCTCGCACGTCTGGCCGACCGCGCAGGTCAAGCCCTGCAGCGTGCCGCATTCGAAGAATTCTCTCGGACGCGTAGGACCGTCGTCGTCGCAGCTCGCCGCGATCGCTATCGCGGCCGTCGTCAAGACCAGGAGACACAGCGTCCTGCTCTTCATGGCTCTCTCCTCCCGCTTGCGAGCGGGGGCGTGCGGGT
>JAHEKO010000108.1 GCA_024638355.1 Acidobacteriota bacterium | reverse complement strand
TAATGCGTTACATTTTCGTTATTTTTACGTTATATTGTAACGCATGGCTCGCACCAAGATCTCAACGCTGAACCTGCGCATCAATCCGGCGATCAAGAATGCCGTGCGGCAGGCGGCGGCGACGGCGGCAACGGCGGCGCGGAAACCACCATCGCCGGTGGCGGCGGTGGCGGCGGCGGCGGGCTGGGCGGCGCCATCTTCAACCGCGACGGCCTGGTGACCGTGACCAACAGCACGCTGTCCGACAACACCGCGAACGGCGGCGACGGCGGTGCTGCGGGTCAGTTCAACAGCGCTCCGGGCGACGACGGCCAGGGCCTCGGCGCCGCGATCTTCAACTACAGCGGCATGCTGTTCGTCCTGAACTCGACGATCTACGACAACAAGGTCGACGGCGCGGCCGGCAGCGAGGGCGCGGTGGTCAGCCGCGGCAGCGTCGCAGACGGCGCGGCCAACGACACGATCGACAACACGATCATCGCCGACACGACCGACGGCGGCAGCCCGGTCGACGATTACGTCTCGAGCAGCAATGCGGGGTTCGCCGGCACCAACAACTACATCGAAAACACCTCCGTGGCCTTCATGAATCCAGTGACTCCGGCGCCGGAGGGCATCGGCACCCTCGGCGACAACGGTGGTCCGACCGAGACCCACGACCTGACCGCCGCCAGCGGTCTGATCGATCAGGGCGACGTCACCGTGGCCGCCGGCCTGGCCGAGGACCAGCGCGGGTACATTCCGCGCGACGTCAACGGGTTCCCGGACGTAGGCGCCTTCGAGTTCGGAGCGGATCCGCCCAATCAGCCGCCGGTGGCCGACGCCGGCGACGACCAGACGGTCGAGTGCACGGCTCCGATGGGCGGCACCGAGGTGACCCTCGACGGCAGCGGCTCGAGCGATCCCGACGACGATCCCTTGACCTACACCTGGACCGGACCTTTCCCCGAGGGAGGCGGCACGGTCAACGGTGAGATGCCGGTGGTGACGCTGCCGCTCGGCGTGCACGTGATCACTCTCGAAGTCGACGACGGCAACGGCGAGACCGACACCGACACGGTGACGATCACGGTCGAGGACACGACGGCGCCTTCGATCGTGCTCAACGGCGCCAATCCGCTGACCCTCGAGTGCGCGGTCGACGCGTACGTCGAGCCGGGAGCGATCGTCACCGACGTGTGCGATGACGACCCGATGACGGAGATCACCGGAGCGGTCGACGAGTCGACGCCGGGCAGTTACGAGATCACCTACACCGCCACCGACGCCAGCAACAACTCGAGCTCGGAGATCCGGACGGTGAACGTGGTCGACACCATCCCGCCGGAGATCACGGTTCTGGGCAGCCCGATGCAGCTCTGGCCGCCCAATCACAAGTACGTCGAGATCGCCGTGGCGGACATCGTCACCGCCGCCAGCGACCTGTGCGACGGCGACATCGGCATCGACGACGTGGTGATCACCTCCGTGACGAGCGACGAGCTCGAGAACGGCAAGGGCGACGGCAACACCCAGAACGACATCGTGATCGCGAGCGACTGCAGCACGGTCAGCCTGCGTAGCGAGCGGCGTGGAAAGGGGAACGGCCGGGTCTACACGATCCACCTGGCGGCGACCGACGCCGACGGCAATACCGGCACCGCCTCCTACCAGGTGCACGTGCCGCACGACCAGGCGGGTGGGCCGGCGATCGACGACGGACCGGCGTATACCGAGACCAGCGCCTGCGCGGCGCCGTAGGCGCATCGGCGCCAGACTCGGACGGAGGACCACCGGGGCCCCGCGAGGGGCCCACGGTGGCGCTCTGCGAATCGGCCCGCCATTCGTACGCGCGACGCCAAAACCTGCTAGAATCCGGCGTTCGGGTTCGATCGCCTCGAGTGGGTTCAGAGCCGGCCGGCCCGAATTGCTACGTTTGGAGACAATGAAATGCTGAAAATCCGGCTTCGCCGTATGGGTAATCGCAACCGGCCCTTCTATCGGGTCGTCGTCTCGGACTCGCGCAGGGTGCCGACCGCCAACGCGGTCGAGGAGATCGGTCACTACGATCCCCACGCCGAGCTGAGCGACGCCAAGATCGATGTCGAGCGCGCCGATCACTGGATCGCGAACGGTGCCAAGGTCTCGCCGGCGGTCGCGAAGCTGCTCGATCACCACCGCCAGAGCGCCTGAAGATGTCCGAGGTCAGCGAACAGCTCACCGATCTCGTCCAGCTGATGGTCGATCAGCGCGAAGAGGTCTACGTCGACGAGCTGCGCGACGAGGTCGGGGTGAAGCTCGACCTGACGGTCGCCGAAGAGGATCTCGGCAAGGTCATCGGCCGCCAGGGGCGCACCGCTCGGGCGCTGCGTTGTCTGCTCGGAGCTCGCGAGACGCGCCGCGACACCGAGTACGAGCTCGAGATTCTGGACTGAAACCGAAGGATCAGATCGCCGAGTCGGCCCTCCCCGAGCGCGTGGAGGTCGGACGGGTGCGACGACCGCACGGCGTGCGCGGAGCGCTCCTGGTCCGGCCGCTGAGCGACGTCGAGGGTCGCTTCGCTCCCGGCACCCAGCTCGAGCTGGTGGCGGCGGACGGCGGACGGCAAGTGGTCGAGGTGGCCCGCGCCGCGCCGCACGCCGGTGATCTTCTGGTCAGTCTGGTCGGCTTCGACAGCCGCGAATCGGTCGACCCCTTGCGCGGCTCGACGTTCGAGGTGAAACGGGCCGACACGCCGGCGGCGCCGACGGGGGCCTACTACTACTTCGAGCTCGTCGGCTGTCGCTGCGCGGACCTGCGCGAGGGCGACCTGGGAGTGGTGGAGCGCGTCGTCGAGGACGGCGGCGGGCTCCTGCTGGAGGTTCGCGACGGAACGCGGACGATCCCCGTCCCCTTCGTTCGCTCGTTCATCCGCTCGATCGACGTGGCGGGCCGGCGCATCGAGCTGACGCTGCCGGAGGGGCTGGTCGAATCATGCGCGTCGACGTAATCACCATCTTTCCGGAGCTCTTCGAGCCCTTCCTGAGCACCAGCCTGATCGGCCGGGCGCGGCGCCGCGGCCTGCTGCGGGTCGACGTCCACGATCTGCGCGGCTGGACGACGGATCGCCATCGCACGGTCGACGACGAGCCCTACGGCGGCGGCGGCGGCATGGTGATGACGGCGCCGCCGTGGATTGCGGCCGTGCGCGAGATCGCCGCGGAGCGCCGGCCGCGGCGGATCCTGTTGTCGCCCCAGGGTGCCCGGCTCGACGACGCCAAGGTGCGCGATCTCGCCGGCGCCGGCGACCTGCTCCTGCTGTGCGGACGCTACGAGGGGATCGACGAGCGCGTGCGCGAGCTGGTGGTCGACGAGGAAATCTCGGTCGGCGACTACGTTCTTTCGGGCGGCGAGGTGGCCTCGATGGTCCTGATCGAGGCTTTGTCGCGGCAGGTTCCGGGCGTCGTCGGTCTCGCCGATTCGGTCGTTCGGGAAAGCTTTCGCGCGGGCTCGCTCGACTTTCCCCAGTACACCCGGCCGCGGGTTGTCGAGGGTCTGGAGGTGCCCGAGGTTCTGCTCTCGGGCGATCATGGGGCCATCGAGCGCTGGCGGCGCGAGCGCGCCCTGGAGCGAACCGCCGAGCGCCGGCCCGATCTTCTGGACCCCGCGACTCCCGAGGCCTGAACGTGGTAGCATTCTGGCCGCGAAAAGGCAGGCGGTTCCTCGCCTGTGAGGCATATAGGACATTCCATGAACCAGCTTTCGGAACTAGAGCAGCCCTACCTGCGCTCGGACGTCCCCGATTTCCGCGCCGGCGACACCGTCAAGGTGCACGTGCGCGTCGTCGAGGGGGACAAGGAGCGCATTCAGATCTTCCAGGGAGTCGTCATCGCCCGTCGGGGCAGCGGCACCCGGGAGAGCTTCACCGTGCGCAAGATTTCGGGCGGTATCGGCGTCGAGCGGGTGTTCCCCCTGCACGGGCCGGTCATCGACAAGATCGAGGTCGTGCGCCGCGGTCGCGTGAGGCGGGCGAAGCTCTACTACCTCAGAGGACTGCGCGGCAAGGCGGCTCGCATCGAGGAGCGTCGAGAAGACCGCCTCAAGGCGAAGTCCGCCCGCAAGTCGAACTGAGTCGTAGCCGACGCCGTGCTTCAGCTTCTGGCCGAGGCCTTTCGACTGCGCTTGCTGCGCGGTGTAGAGGATGAACTGCGCCAACTCGGCTACTCCAGGCCGGCGGGGGTCGACGAAGTCGGCCGTGGCTGCCTTGCCGGCCCGGTGGTGGCGGCCGCGGTGATCGCCGACCCGCGCAGTGCGATCCCGGGGGTCGACGACAGCAAGCGCCTGTCGGCCGCATCGCGGCAGCGACTGGCGGAGTGGATTCGCCAGTCGTCGGTGGCCTGGAGCGTGGCCGCGATCTCCCCCGAGACGATCGATCGAATCAACATCCTGCAAGCCTCGAAGCGCGCGATGGTCGAGGCGCTGGCGACGCTCTCGCCCGGACCCGACGTCGCCCTGGTCGACGCGGTGGCGCTCGACGGCCTCGCCTATCCGTGCGTTCCCATCGTGCGCGGCGACTCGTTCAGCTATTCGATCGCCTGTGCCTCGATTCTGGCGAAGGTCGAGCGGGATCGGCTGATGACCGATCTCGACACCGCCTACCCGCACTACGGTTTCGCTCGTCACAAGGGCTACGCCGCCCCCGAGCATCTGGAGGCGCTGCGGGACTTCGGCCCCTGCCCTCTCCACCGGCTGACCTTCCGGTCGGTGCTACCGAGAGCCGAGGCCTGAGGATGGCGGCGCGCGGCGATCTTCGGCAAAAGGCCGAGAAGCTGGTGCAGCGCGGCCGGCTCGAGGCGGCGATCGACGTGTTGCGCGAGGTCCTCGAGGAGTCGCCCGAGGACACCCGCACCCTCAACCGGGTGGGCGACCTCTACGCGCGGCTGAGCCGGGTCGACGAAGCGGTCGAGCTCTTCTCGCAGGCGGCCGACCGCTTCTCCAAGGAGGGCTTCTTCGTCAAGGCGATCGCGATCTACAAGAAGATCCTGCGGCTCGACCCGACACGGATGCCGATCTACGGACACCTGGCGGAGCTCTACCGCCAGCAGGGATTGACCAACGAGGCACGGGCTCAGTACCAGGTCGTCGCCGACTACTACGAGAAGGCCGAGGACGTGGCGGCGGTGGTTTCGGTCTACGAGAAGCTGGTCGAGCTCGATCTCGACGATCCCGAGATGCGGATTCAGCTCGGCGATCTGCTGAGCACGGCGGAGCGGGTCGACGAAGCGTTGCCGCAGTACCGGCAGGCGGCCAAGGCCCTGCTCGACGCCGGCAACGAGGATGGGGCACTCGCCGTGCTGCGGCGGGCGCTCGACGCCGATCCGCACAATCTCGAGTTCGTCATGGAGACGGTGCTGGCGCTGCAGTCGGAAGGTGGCGCCGAGCTGCTCGAGCGGTTCTTGAATGCGGCTGAGAAGCTGAATCCGGAAGCCGTCAAGGCGCGCGACGTGCTGGCGAGCACCGCCGAGGCGGAGGCGGAGGAGGCTGCGGCGAGCGTCCCGGAGCCCGAGCCGGAGCCCGAGCCGGAGCCCGAGCCCGAGCCCGAGGCGGAGCCGGAGCCCGAGATCGAGGTCGAGGCCGAGCCGGAAGCCGCGTCGGAGGCGCGGCCGCCGAAGCCGCAGGAGCCCGAGACCGCGGAGTTCGAGATCGAGCTCGAGGAGTTCGAGAGCACCCTGGCCGAAGAGCCGGAGCCCGAGCCGGAGCCGTCGCCGCGGGTGGAGACGCCGCCCCAGCCTGCGGCCGCCGCCACGGAGACGGATCTCGAGGAGCTGTTGATCGAAGCCGACGCCCTTGCCAGCTACGGCCTCGTCGCCAAGGCGACGCAGCGCCTGGAAGGGGTGCTGGGGCAGGCGCCGGGCCACATGGGCGCCTTTCGCCGGCTGATCGCGATCCAGGCCGACGCGCGGCGCGACACCGAGGTGGTGCGCCTCGCGGCGCAGGCGGCGACCACGGCTCTCGAGTCGGGCCAGGGCCCGGCCTGGCGCCAGATCGTCAGCGATCTGTCGCGGCGCGGCTTCCGCATCGAGGGCTCGAAGATCATCCCGCCGCCCGAGCCCGAGGCGGAGCCCGAGCCGGACGTGCCGCCCGAGCTGTTCGTCGACGCACCCGACGAGGCCGAGGCCGAGACCGAGGCGGAGATCGACATGGAGTCGCGGACGGCGGTCGAGACGGCCGAGGAAGAGACCGCCGACGAAGAGGAGGAGCGGGCGCTCGAGACCATCGAGGAGTACGAGCCGGAGCCCGAGCCGAAACCCGAGATGCCGGCGACGCCGGTCGCCGCCGGATCCGATTCGGAGGCCGATTTCTTCGACCTCGGCGCCGAGCTGGCGCAAGAGCTCGAGGCGATGGAAGACGAGCTCACCGACGCCGCGCCGGAGGAGGGGCAGACGGTCGAGGAGATCGTCGAGGGCTTCAAGCGGGGCATGGCCGAGGTGCTGTCGCCGAAGGCCTACGACACGCACTACAGCCTCGGTGTCGCCTATCGCGAGATGGGCCTGGTCGACGAGGCGATCGGCGAGTTCCAGCTGGCGTCCAAGGATCCCCGTTATCTGGTCGAGTGCTGCTCGATGCTCGGCCAGTGCTTCCAGGAGAAGGACTTCAGCGATCTGGCGATCAAGTGGTATCAGCGGGGGCTCGACTCCGCCTTCATCACCGAGGAGGAGAAGCTTGGCCTGCTCTACGAGCTGGGCAACCTGCACCTGGCCGCGGGCGATCGCAAGGCCGCGCGCGAGGCCTTCGTAGAGATCTACGGCATCAACTCCAACTTCCGCGACGTCGTCGCCAAGCTGGAAGAGCTGCGCGGCGACTAGCGTCGAGATCGTGGAGTCCGAGACCCGGAGGTTCTGGCTGATCGCTTCGGCGCTGCTGCTCGCGGTGCTCGCGCTGATGCTGTTCGGCCGTGCCCGCGAGGAGCTGCTGCCGACGCCTCGACGCGCCTGGGTGGCGATCGAAGCGGCGAGCGACGGCGTCGCCAGGGTCGGCGGGATCGATCTCGAGGCGGGGGGTGACTTCAAGCTCCACGCCGTGCTGGAAGCCGAGAGCTGGCAGGGCCAGCCGGTCTACTACACCGAGGCGGCGAGGCTCGAGCTGCCCGACGGCGAGGTCGAGCCGGAGCGCCTACGGCCCTGGGCGGGTCCCGCCGAGATCCGCGTCCTCTGGTTCAGCATCGAGGCGGCCAAGCCCTATGTGGAGGTATCGACGCTCGCGGAGCTCGACGCCCTCGAGTTCCGCGAGTTCTTCCTGCCCGACTGGCCTCGAACCTGGACGGTCTCGGGGAAGTGGGGCGCTACCAGCGCCGGGGTGAACCTGCCCAGGGGGGTGGAGCGGCTGCCCTTCGGTACGCGCCGCTTCCACGTCCGGATCGAGCTCTTCGGTCCGGAGAGCACCATCCGGCCGCGCCAGCGCTTCCAGTCGTGGACCGGAGCCGAGCTGCGCTCCAACCTGGAGCACTTTCCGACCGTCCTCTCGAGGCTCGACGGAGTGCTCGCTCGGCCTTCCGCAGTGTTCGGCCTGCCGCAGATCGAGCCGACCGCGCAGGCAAGCCCGGAGGCCCGGGCCGCGATCGGCGAGCGGCGGCGCGAGCGGCTCGCCTTCTCGAGGCTGGCGGTGATCGACGCCGCGCTCGACACCGCAGGGCTGGACCCCGACGACCTCGAATGGCAGGCGGTCGAGCTGACCGGCGAGGCCGCCTGGGAATCGCCCGGCGATCTGGTGCGGGTCGGCGACCGCTGGGTGCTGACCTACCTGGATCGCGGTGTCGAGGATCGGCTGGACTACGAGGATCTGTGCATCGATTTCGACAAGGGGGCCGCGATTCGCCGGCTGGGCGATATCTTCGTCGGCGAAGGCCTGGTCGAGCGAGCGAAGTTGGGAGGAGCGTGAGATGACGAAGAAGGTGACTCTGATCCCCGGAGACGGGATCGGTCCCGAAGTGACCGCGGCGGCGGTGCGGGTGCTCGAAGCCTCGGGCGCGGCGCTCGAGTGGCACGAGCACATCGCCGGCACCGAGGCGTTCGAGCGCACCGGTCACCCGTTGCCGGATGAGCTTCTCGACTCGATTCGTCGCCATCGCGTCGCGCTCAAGGGTCCGGTGAGCACGCCGGTGGGCCAGGGGTTCCGTTCGGTCAACGTCCAGCTGCGCAAGGCGCTGGACCTGTTCGCCAACGTGCGGCCGGTGGTCACGGTGCCGAAGCTGCCCGCTCGTTTCGAGAACATCGACCTGGTCGTCGTTCGCGAGAACACCGAGGGCCTCTACAGCGGCATCGAGCACGTGGTGGTCGAGGGCGTCGTCGAGAGCCTGAAGATCATCACCGAGCGCGCCTCGACCCGCATCGCCCGCTTCGCCTTCGAGCTCGCCCGAACCCAGGGGCGCAAGCGGGTGACGGCCGTGCACAAGGCCAACATCATGAAGCTCGCCGACGGCCTCTTCATGGAATGTTTCCATCGCGTCGCCGCCGACTACCCCGAGATCGAGAGCGACGATCGCATCGTCGACAACATGGCGATGCAGCTGGTGGTGTACCCCGATCGTTACGACGTTCTCGTGCTGCCCAACCTGTACGGCGACATCCTCTCCGACCTGTGTGCGGGTCTGGTGGGCGGTCTCGGCGTGGTGCCCGGCGCCAATCTCGGCGAGGAGATCGCGGTCTTCGAGGCGGTGCACGGCAGCGCGCCCGACATCGCCGGCCAGAACGTCGCCAATCCCACCGCGCTGATCCGCAGCGGCGTCCTCCTGCTCCGCCATCTGGGCCTCCAGGAAGAGGCGCGGCGCGTGCACGACGCCCTGCAAGCGGCGCTCGCCGAGCCGAGCGAGCGCACCCGCGACGTGGGCGGTACCGCCTCGACCACCGAGTTCACCGACGCGCTGGTGAGAAGGATCGACGCCGGGTAGAAGCATGACGGGGACGCTGTTCGAAGATCCGCCCGGCTCCGGCGAGCGCGCCCCGTCACCGAGCGACGCCCCGCTCGCCGACCGCATGCGCCCGCGCGACCTCGACGAGGTGGCCGGCCAACCGCAGGTGGTCGGCCCGGGGGCTTTCCTGCGCAGGGCGATCGAGGAAGACCGGGTGCCGTCGCTCATCTTCTGGGGGCCACCGGGCTCGGGCAAGACGACGCTCGCCCGCATCGTGGCCGAGCGGACCTCCTCGCGCTTCCAGCCGTTCAGCGCCGTGGTCTCGGGCATCAAGGACGTCAAACGGGTGATGGCGGACGCGGCCCGGCTGCGTCGGGCGCAGGGGCGGGGCACACTCCTCTTCGTCGACGAGATCCACCGCTTCAATCGCGCCCAGCAGGACGCCTTCCTGCCCTACGTCGAGCGTGGCGACATCGTCCTGGTCGGCGCGACTACCGAGAATCCCTCGTTCGAGCTCAACGCGGCGCTCCTGTCGCGCTGCCGGGTGGTGGTGCTCGAAGAGCTCGGTACGGAGGAGCTGATCGGGCTGATGCGGCGGGCGCTCGCCGACCGCGAGCGGGGCCTGGGAGAGTCGGGCGTCACGGTGAGCAGCGACGCCCTGGCGGCACTCGCCCAGCTCGCCTCGGGCGACGCCCGCCGGGCGCTCAATCTCCTCGAGCTGGCGGTCGAGGACGCGCGCGCCGGCGGGCTGGAGGAGCT
>JAHEKO010000601.1 GCA_024638355.1 Acidobacteriota bacterium | reverse complement strand
CCAGCTCGGTGCCGAAGCCGGCCGTCTTCTTGTGGTTGTAGAAGCCGTGCTGGGGAGCGGCGTCGGTGAGCCAGAACTCGTACTTCGAGCTGCCGGTGCCGGCCATCGCGCCGTAGGCCAGGCGGCGATTCACGGCGGTCGCGGAGTCACCGGCGCCGGTCACGGCCAGGACCGGCGTAGCGGCCGGAATCGATGTCCAGGAATCGGGGTCGCAGAGGTGATCCTCGTCGGAGGGCCCCTGAATCGAGTACGCCAGGTAGCAGGTCGCCGGCTCCGGCGCACTGTGACTGTACGAGGGACCCGCGCACCCGTCGTAGAAGCGGCGCGCTCCGGCGACGGTAAGCGCGGCTCCCGAGCCCGCCGAGTGCCCGGCGAGCGCATAGCCCGCGTCGTGGTCGATCGTCACTCCGAAGCGCGAGCTGAGCTCACGGTTGAGGCGCCTCATCTTGCCGAGGACCGCGTCGATGTCCAGCAGCCGGAAGTAGTTCATGACCTTGAAGGGCTGCACCGAGACGCCGAGATGCGCCGCCACGGCGTCGATCTCGTCCTGCTCCGTGTGAGGCACGCCACCGCCCGGCTCGGTATGGCTGAGCATCACGACGACGTAGCCGTACTCGGCGAAGACGTCGATCCAGGGCGAGGTCTTGTAGGCGCCAGGCGCCGCCCCCGACGAGCCTCCGTGGCTGAAGAGGATCAGCGGATAGCTGCCGGGGACGTCTGGAAGAGCCACGGACACCTCGCAGGCGCGGGACGTCCCCCAGGGAGTCGGGTAGCCGAGCGGCGGGATCTGTCCCACGTGCCGGCGGATCGCGTTCGTGGGTCCTCGTGTATAGGGCATCTCTCTCTCCCTCCTCGCCCGTGAACGAAGGCGATCGTCTTTCAGAGGCGGGAGCCTACCAGGGCGGCATGGGCCGCGGAAGCGCCCGGCAAGACTGCGCCGGCCGCGCTACTCGGCGCCGCCGAGACGGTAGATGGCCAGCGAGCTCTCGCCGTAGATCCGCTCGTTGTCCAGCGACAGCTCGCCCGCTACCGACGGCAGCGTCTTGCGCACCGAGTGCTCCACCGCCAGCTCTCCGGCCGGTGTCAGAAGCGGCGCGACCCCGGTGATCACGTCCTCGTAGCCCACGAAGTCGTAGGGCGGGTCGGCGAACACCAGGTCGAAACGCGCGTCGCTGAGTTTCGCCAGGCCTTCGAACAGCTCCGCCCGCAAGACCGTCACGCCCCCCTGGGCCAGGCGCGCGGCATTCGCCTCGGCGACGGCGGCCGCCCGGCGACTCGCCTCGATGAGAACAACCTCTCTCGCGCCCCGGCTGAGCGCCTCGAGTCCGACCGCGCCGCTACCGGCGAAAAGGTCGAGGAACCTCGCTCCCGAGATCCGGTTTCGCCAGATCGAGAACAGGGCCTCGCGGACTCGCGACGCGGTCGGACGCACGCCGGGCGGCACCGCCAGCGGCCGTCTACGGAGGGCACCGCCGGTGATCCGGGTCTCTCCAGGGCGGCGACTCACCGCTCGGATCCCCCCTCGACCACCCGAACGAACTCGCCGATCAGCTCCTCGCGCAGTACGTAGACCACCAGCGGCTGATCGACCCCCCAGAGCTCGACGCCGCGCTGGTCGCTGGTGAGCGCGATCACTTCGAACAGCACGCCGTCGCGGCGCTCGAGGACGTCGCCGGGGGCGGGCTCGTAGCCCGACGGGAACTCGGCCGCGGTCGCGGTCTCCTCGGCCCGCAGCGAGATCTCCTCGACGATGCGGATGATCCGCGACAGGGCGAGCGAGACGCTGTCGTAGCGGCCGAAGCGGAAGCGATTCGGCTGCGGCTCGCGGTCGTCCTCGGGAGCGCCTTCCCACAGATCCAGCATCAGCTCGCACTTCTGGATCCACTCGCCGGCCAGGCTTTCGCGCTGCTCCTCGCTCTCGCTCAGGTCGATCTCGCGCAGCCGGTTGACGTAGCCGGCGAGCTCGTCGGGATCGAGCTCCTCGAGTCGCATCTCCGGTTCTTCTTCGTCGCTCCACAGGCGGAAGCGCACCGTGCCGTTGGCGAACAGGGTCACCTGCCGGCGGCCGATGTCGCTCGAGCAGTCGTAGTCGAAGAGCTCCACGCTCCTCAGGTCGCGCGGCTGTCCCTCGCCGGGGGCCGCGAGCAGAAGAACGCCGCAGAGTGCCGTCGCGATCCGTTTCATCGCTCCCTATTCTCTCCGCGTAGGGCCGCGAGCGCGAATGCCAGCTCCTCGCCCACCGTGATCAACCCGTCGAGGCGCGCCGCGCGGGTGGCGCGCAGCGCGGCGCCGATGTGAGGACCGGCCGCGAATCCGTGCGCGAGCAGGGCCGAGCCGTCGATCGACAACTCGAGCCGCCGCTGCGCGGCCAGATGAACGGCCACCCGCTCGCCGATCTCGGATCCGCCCAGCGCTTCGAGGAGCACGAGCTCTTCGAGATCGAGCGTCTCGAGAGTGTCGGCCAGCTCG
>JAHEKO010000600.1 GCA_024638355.1 Acidobacteriota bacterium | reverse complement strand
ACGAGGCGCGCCAGATGGTCGGCTGGGGCGACGGCGACTGGAGCGTCGGCTTCGCCTATCGCAACGCCGGGAGCTCCGAGACGCCGGCCGGCGACGAGCTCAACACCGGCTTCCGGCAGACGTCGGCCACCGCCGAGCGGGCCTGGACCCGGGGCGCCATCGGGTACAGCGTGCTGGCGATCGGCTCGGCGGGGCGCGACATTCAGAAGTCGAACATCGACTTTCCGGAGCGGATCACCGTCTATCCTGAGGAGAACCACGCGCTCGTGCGATTCGAGGCGCGCTCCGAGGCAGGCTGGGAGCTGACCGCCTACGCCCACCCCAACGACCTCGAGACGCGGGTGTCGCGATCCGACGGACGGGTCGACACCGTCGAGAACGACGCCGTCGACGGCGGCTTCAAGTGGCAGCAGCGGCGACAGACTTCGGACCAGACCATGGTGCGCTACGGCATCGACTACTTCGGGCGCCGCTCGGTCGATGCGCGCGAAACCAACCGGCGCGTGGTCGGTGGCGCGCCGATCGTGACCGGGAGTCAACAGACCCTGGACGGCGGGGAGGAGGACGAGGCTGGGCTGTTCGGCGCCCTGGAGCACAACGTCGGCAGGTCGACCTTCATCCTGGGCGGACGCATCGCCTACCAGCGGCAGCGCAACGCTGGAGCGCCGAGTACCGACGACAGCGCTCTGACCGGCTTCGCCGGCGTCGTTACCCCTCTGAGCGCGGGATTGGAGCTGGTCGCCAACGTCGGCTCCGGGCTGCGCTTTCCGTCGCTGAGCGAGCGCTTCTTCACCGGCACCACCGGGCGCGGCTTCGTGCGCGGCGACCCGGCGCTCGAGCCGGAGCGCTCGCTGAACATCGATGGCGGTCTGCGCTGGTACGGTCAGCAGCTGTTTCTGGCCGGCTACCTGTTCCGAAACGAGATCGACGACTACATCGAGCGCATCGAGGTCGCCGATCAGGAGCTGACCTTCGTCAACCTCACCTCGGGCACCATCGAGGGCGTGGAGCTCGAGGGCTTCTTCAAGTTCGACGCCGTCTGGTCGCTCGAGTTCGGGGGACACCTGATGGAGGGCCGCGACGACGACAACCGACCGCTGGCGGACATTCCCGCCGGCAGCTTCTACCTCGGGCCGCGCTGGCGGCGCGGGGCCTGGAGCTGGGAAGTTCGCCTCGAGGCGCGGCAAAGCAAGGACGATCCTGGCAGCGGTGAGAAGTCGATCCCTTCCGTCAACCTCTTGTCGGGCACGGTGACCTGGGAGCTCGCGCCCGGGCTCGCGCTGACCCTGAGCGCACGCAATCTGCTCGACGAGGAGTACTTCAACTCCGCCGACAGCGACGTGCCGCTGGCCGCCGCACGGTCTGCTTCGCTCTCCTTCCGCTGGCAGCCCTAGCCTGGCCTGGCCGCGGGCGTCTGCTATTCTCCCGCGGTACCGATGGAGATCCTGGGCATACTGGTGGTCGGCGCCGTCGCCGGATGGCTGGCCGGCCTGCTGATGAAGGGGCGCGGCTACGGGCTGCTGGGCAACATCGGCGTTGGAGTCGTCGGCGCGGTCGTCGGCGGCTACCTCTTCGGCTGGCTCGGCATCTCGATCGGCCCCGGGCTGTTGGGTGCGATCATCCGGGCGCTGGTCGGCGCGCTCGTGCTGCTCTTCCTGGTCAGCCTGATCAAGCGTGGCTGACGGCGGCCATCCAGCCGGCCGCCCGTTCCGCCGCCTCGTCGAGCGCGTCGTCGTCGGTTCGCCCGGAGCGCTTGAGGACGTGGAAGGAGTGATCGCCGCCCTCGACCACGTGCAGGTCGGCGCGCTCACCGAGGTCGCTACAGACCGCCTGCATCAGGTCGAGCCGCGCCAGGCGGTCGCGTGTGCCCTGCAGAAAGAGCATCGGCAGACCCACCGCGGCGAGGTGATCTGCGCGCTCGCGACCATCGCGACCCGGTGCATGCAGCGGAAAGCCGAAGAAGACCAGGCCCCGCACGCCGCCGAGGGGTTGCTCCGAGGCGGCCAGCGACGTCATCCGGCCGCCCATCGACTTGCCGCCGGCGAAGAGCGGCAGACCGGCGGCCTCGTCGACGGCTCGGGCGACCGCCGCGCGCACGGCGGGCAGCAGCTTCGACGGCCGGTCGGGCCGCTTGCGTCCCTGCTCCATGTAGGGAAACTGATAGCGCAACACCGCGACCCGCCGGTTGCACAGCCGCTCGACCAGCGCCTCGAGGAAGCGGTGGCGCATGCCGGCGCCGGCGCCGTGGCCGAGAACGAGAAACGCGCGGGGATCGCGAGGCCGATCGACCAGGGCAGAGACCTCGCCGATGCTTTCGCCGACCGGGATGCAGAGCTCGCTGCGCGCGCTGGGCATGGCGAGGAGAGAGTATGAGCGAAGCGAGCGGCCGAGTCGAGAGGATCTGGATCAAGCGCGCGCGGGGCGGCCCGATGGACGCCGTGCCGAGCGCGCGCGCCGTGGCCGGCAGCGG
>JAHEKO010000599.1 GCA_024638355.1 Acidobacteriota bacterium | reverse complement strand
GCTGCGACTTCTACGAGCAGCTACCGGTCCCCGACCGCCCCGGCTCCTTCTGGCCGGCCCGGTTCCCCTCGCCCTCGACCCTGACCCTCGAGCGGATCAAGACCGGCTCCCGCTTCGTGCTGCTGACCGGCGACTACGACTTCAACCGCTCCCAGACGAAGCAGATCTACAAGCGGATGAAGACGGCCGGCTTCGATCAGGTGACCTTTCTCCAGATTCCGAACGCGGACCACTACTTCGGCCTGCCGCCGGAGTGGCTGGAGAAGGGCCTCGCTGCGCTGGACGCGGCGCTCGAGTAGGCGCCGGCGCGGCTGTCCGAGGCTCGAGTGGTCGCGGGTTGAGGCCCGAGCCCACGCGGCCCGAGCACCGCCCGTGGCATGATGGCGCCATCCGGATGTCCGGGCAGACGACCGACGACGTCATTTTCCGGCTCGACGATCGGCCGAGCCCGGGGGCGGCTCTCGTCGGCGCCTTTCAGCACGTGACGGCGGTCTTCGTCGGCATCATCACGCCGCCGCTCCTCATCGCCCAGGCCTTGGGGCTCGAGCTCCACGACTCGGTGCACATCGTCGGCATGTCGCTCGCGGTCTCCGGCATCGCCACGTTCATCCAGTGCCGGCGGATCGGACCGATCGGTTCCGGCTTGCTCAGCATCCAAGGCACGAGCTTCACCTTCCTGGGGCCCATCATCGCGTCGGGCACGGCCCTGATCGCCGGCGGCATGCCGGCCACCGGCGCCCTGGGGGTGATCTTCGGCGTCTGCCTGCTCGGCTCGCCGATCGAGATGATTCTCAGCCGGTTCCTGGGCCACGCTCAAAAGATCATCACGCCGACGGTGACGGGAATCGTGGTGACGCTGATCGGACTTACGCTGATCAAGCTGGGGATGACCACCATGGCGGGTGGCCCTGCGGCGCGGGCCGACGGCACTTTCGGCAGCCTCCGGAACCTGGGACTCGCCGGCCTGGTGCTGCTCATCATCGTCGTCCTCAACCGGAGCCGGAACCCGTACCTGCGGATGAGCTCGATCCTGGTCGGCCTGGCCGCGGGCTACGCCGTCTCCGTGGCCCTCGGCCTCATCGACTTCGCCCGGCTCGGGGAGCTGAGCTTCTTCGCCCTGCCGGTTCCGCTCCGCTACGGCATCGGCTTCAGCTGGAGCGCTTTTCTGCCGATCGTGTTGATCTACCTGATCACCGCGATCGAGACCATCGGCGACCTGACGGCCACCTCGGCGGTTTCCGACGAGCCGGTCGAAGGCCCCATCTACATGAGGCGTGTCCAGGGCGGCGTGCTCGGCGACGGCGTGAACTCGGCGCTGGCGGCGATCTTCAACACCTTTCCGAACACCACGTTCAGCCAGAACAACGGCGTCATCCAGCTCACCGGGGTGGCCAGCCGCTACGTCGGTTATTACATCGCCGGGCTGTTGTTCCTGCTGGGCCTCTTTCCGGTCGTCGGCGGAGTGTTCCAGATCATGCCGCAGCCGGTTCTCGGCGGCGCGACCATGATCATGTTCGGCTCGGTGGCCGCGGCCGGCATCCGCATCATCGCCTCGCACGCCATCGATCGCCGCGCGATGCTGATCATCGCCATCTCGCTGGCGATGGGTCTCGGGATCACCTTCGTTCCCGAGGCGCTGGCTGGCCTATCGCCGTTCTTCAGGAACCTGTTCCAGTCGGGCATCGCCACCGGCGGCCTCGTCGCCATCGTGCTAAACATCGTGCTGCCGGAGTAGGTGTCGATCCCCAGCGCCCGGTTCGTGTAGAGTCGCGCCGGCAACCACCGCACGGGGAACCTTCATGTCCTACGAAACCTACAAGCTCATCCATCTGATCAGCGGCTTCCTCCTGTTCTCGATCGCCGGCGGCGTGGCCCTCTATGCCGCCAACGGCGGCGACAAGGCCGGCAACACGCTCCGCAAGCTGGTGGGGATCCTGCACGGCATCGCTCTCCTGGGTATCCTGGTCGCGGGCTTCGGCCTGCTGGCGCGGCTGGGCATCGGGGGCATTCCCGGTTGGGTCTGGGCGAAGCTCGTCGTGTGGCTGGTGATCGGAGGCATCGCTACCCTCCCCTACAAGAGGCCGCAGCTGGGCAAGGTGTTTCTCTGGCTCGTGCCGCTGCTCGGTGGCGTGGCCGCCTGGCTGGCGGTCGCCAAGCCGTTCTAGCCGGTCGTCTGCCGCGCGCGCATCTCAGTGCGAGCGGCCGGCGAGAAAGCTCCGTGCCCGCGACAGATCCGCGCCTTTGAAGGCTCCGTTCCTGGCCGACTCGAGGGCTGCGCTCAGCCTTTCGATGACCGGCTCCGACTCGCCGCCGGGCGCCGCCACCGAGTCCGCGAGGCGGGCGAGGTGCGTCGCGCGGGCGCCCTTCATCGCCCGTGCGAGCGCCCGCTCGGCCGCCTTCGGGTCGGCCGCACGCAGCACCTTGCCCGCCCTCAGGTCGCGCAGGTCGCGTGAATAGGCGTTGGCCAGAGTCA
>JAHEKO010000598.1 GCA_024638355.1 Acidobacteriota bacterium | reverse complement strand
TTCGCTTCTGAGAAGATCAGGGGGTGGAAGAGTTGGCCGAGGGCGTTCGCGGTAGCCGGCGCCCGCACCCGAACCTGATGGTCTACTGGGCGCTCGAGTCGCTGCTGCTCGGGCCCTTCTTCCCACTGCTGCTCCTGCCGCGCTTCCTGCGCTACCGGACCCTCCACTACGAGCTCGACGACGAGGGCGTGACCGCGGGGTGGGGCGTACTCTTCCGGCGTGAGATTAGCCTGACCTACGGGCGCGTACAGGACATCCACCTGGCCAGCAACCTGGTCGAGCGCTGGTTGGGCCTCGCCCGCATCCAGGTCCAGACCGCCTCCGCCTCGGCCAAGGCCGAGCTGACCATCGCCGGCTTGCGCGACTACGAGGGCGTGCGCGACTTCCTCTATTCGCGCATGCGGGGAGCGCGCAAGCTCGATGAAGGCGACGAGGACGCCGGCGAGAGCGCCTGGCGCGAGACCGCCGCGGCGCTGCGGGAGACCGCCGCCGTCCTGCGTGAGCTACGGCTCGGGCTCGTCGCGTCTGCCGAGGAGGACGAGCCTTGAGAGAGCGGCTGCTGCGCTGGCTCAGGGTCAGCGAGCGCCCGACGCCGCCGCCCGGCTCGGGCACCGAGCCCGAGATCTTCCGCGCCTCGCGGCGCTTCTTGTACTACACCGTGATCGCCTGGGTCCCCAAGCAGGTCGCCGCTTTCTTCGGCCTGCTCTTCTCGCTGGCCTTCTTCGGCTCCCTGGACACCGACTTCCTCGAGGCCGAGGGTTGGAAGAAGCTCATGGGGTTCCTCGAACAGATTGAGGTCAGCGTCGGTCCGGCTGCGTTCGATCCGACCGAGCTCTTCTGGTTCTTCGAGGCGCTGGCGATCGTCGCCTGGACGGCGCAGTTCCTCTTCACCGGCCTCTTCCTCAAGCTGGGCTGGGAGCTCAGGTGGTACATCGTGGGCGATTCGTCGCTGCGCATTCGCGAAGGCCTCTGGTCGCTCCGCGAGCAGACCATGACCATCGCCAACATCCAGAACATGAAGGTGAAGCAGGGCCCGCTCCAGAGGGTCCTGGGGATCGCCGATCTCGAGGTGCACACGGCCGGCGGTGCCGGCAGCGAGAGCGGGGAAGAGAGCGGCGAGTCCGAATCGAGCTTCCACGTCGGCCGCTTCCGCGGGCTCGAAGACGCGCACGGCCTGCGCGACCGCATCCGCGATCTCCTCGCCGAGCATCGCGGCGCCGGGCTGGGCGACCACGACGACGCCGCCGACGGCGCCGGCCGGGGCACCGCCGCCGCGGAGCTTCGCGAGGCCGCCGCGGCGCTCGCGAGCGAGGCGCGGGAGCTCAGTGCGGCTTTGGCGACGGAGCCTTGAGGGAACGGCCGGAGGACTGCCCTCCTTGGGAACGCCGTTTTCTTGGCCCCTGGGAACGCCCCCCACGGGTGGGGGCGCTACGGTGAGGGTGTCGTGGGAGGTCTGCGCGACGGTGAGCGGCGTTTCTTGGTGGAGGGGTTTGCATCGTGGGGCTCTCCGTCCTATTGTCCTCGCGGGCCGATGAGATCGAGACTCCTGAGCTGCATCCTCGCGCTGATCGCCCTGACCACCGCGCCCGGTCTCGCGGACTGGACGCAGTGGCGGGGTCCGAACGGCGCCGGCGTCGCGCACGATGCCGGTTCGCTCCCCGAGAGCTGGGAGCCGGGCGGCGCCGGGGTGCGATGGCAGACGCCGATTCCAGGTGAGGGCATCTCGTCGCCGGTGGTGAGCGGTGAGCGGCTCTTCCTGACCACCGCCTACGACAGCCCGACCCTCGATCGGCTGCGCTCGGTCCTGCGCATCGCCGCGCTGGCGGTCGCCGCGCTCATCCCGATCGTCTGGTTCCTGGGCCGCCGCCGCGCGGGCACCGGTGGCGACGGGCGCTGGGCCCGTGGCGTCATCGTCGCGGTGTCCTTCCTTTTCCTGATCGCCGTGCTGCTGGTGACGCTGCGGCCGGAGCAGTTCTTCGAGCTCGGCAACCCGGGGCGCGCCTTTCGCATCGGCGGAGCGCTCCTGCTGATCGGCCTGGTCGCGGCCTTCGGCTGGCTCGACCGGCGCTCGCCGGCGCGCCTCGCCGGGGCGCTGGCGGTGCTGGCGGCGGCGGCGCTCATCCTGCTCTACATGCCGGCCAGCTCGCGCGGCCCGACGCCGCTGTCGAAGAGCCTGCCCTTCGTGGCTCTGCAGGTGATCCTGGCCGTCTGGCTGCTGTTCGGCCATTTGCGGGCGCGGCGGAGCGGAGGCTCCGAGAGTCGCGGCTCGCGGCCGCTGATGACGCTTCTGCTGCTGGTACTGACCGCGGCGGTCTACCTGCCGATCAACGTGCTCAACGGCCTCGACCGCGTGGTCGTCTGTCTCGACGCGGGCAGCGGCGAGATCCTCTGGCAGAAGACCGTCTTCACCAGCCCGCCCGAGAAGAAGTGGCCGACCAGCACCTACGCCACGCCGACCCCCGCTACCGACGGCG
>JAHEKO010000597.1 GCA_024638355.1 Acidobacteriota bacterium | reverse complement strand
CGGCGGCGGCGATGCGCTGCCTCGGCGGTGAGATCTACGCCCGGCTCAAGCCGCTCGACGAGCATCAGCGGGAGCGAGTCGCCGAGGTCGGCATCGACGACGTGGACCGGCTGTACACCGCAAGGGACCTCGCCCCCGGCGATCAGATCCTCTTCTGTGCGACGGGCGTCACAGGCAGTCGTCTGATCCAGGGAGTACGCTTCTTCGGGGGCGGCCATCGCACTTCCACCCTGTTCATGTCGTACACGCAGCAGACGATCCGTTTCGTCGACACGATCCACCGGGACGATCTCGGCACACCCGTCTTCTTTCGCTAGTCGCCCACGCCCGCAAAGTGATCAAACCGGACCACTGGATCCGCGACTGGGGCGCGAACGGCGGTGCAGCGCCGTACGCGCCGGAGCAGGTCAACGCCGCCAGCTACGACGTCCGCGTCAGCGACCACTGGATCTGCCCGACTCGCGAGCCCGAGGAGTTCTCGGCACCGCACATCAAGCTCTTCCCCGGCGAGGTGGTGCTGGCCTCGACCCTCGAGCGGGTGGTCATCCCGCGCAGCGTGGCGTGCGACCTGAAGCTCAAGTCGACCCTCGGGCGGCTCTGGGTCAACCACTCGATGGCCGGTTGGTGTGATCCAGGCTTCGAGGGAACGATCACCCTCGAGCTCCAGAACCTCGGCCCCGAGCCCTTCATCCTCGAGGCCGGGCGCAGGATCGCCCAGCTCATCTTCATCACGATGGACTCGGAGCCCGAGGTCGCCTACGGCGAGCCCGGCTCCAACTCGCACTATCAGGGCCAGCAAGGAACTACCCGAGCTCGCGAGTGAGCCTCGTGACGAGCGCATGAGCATCAGCGGCAATCTCCGCACGCTCGACTTCACCGAGCTGCTCCAGTGGCTCTCGCAGGGTGGCAAGACCGGCACTCTGGTCATGGTCAGCGGCGAGATCGAGAAGCGCGTCTTCTTCGACTCGGGCGTGATCATCTCGACCGCCTCCAACAACCCCAAGGAGTACCTCGGGCACTTCCTGCTGAGCCACGGTCTGATCGACGAGGTCGTGCTGGCCAAGGCGATCGAGATGCAGGAGGAGAACCGGGCGCTGCTGGGCAAGATCCTGGTCTCGATCGGCGCCATCACCGAGGCCGACCTCGATCACATGCTGCGGCTGAAAGCCGAGGAGAGCCTCTACGAGGTCTTCACCTGGACCGAGGGCGAGTTCCGCTTTCACGACGGCGAGCTGCCCCGGTTCACCATGATTCCGCTCGCGGTCAACGTGACCCACCTGGTGCTCGAGGGAACCCAGCGCCTCGACGACTGGAACCGAATGCGCGACCGGATCTCGTCGAACCTGGCGGTGCCGGTCGCGGTTTCCGATCTCCAGCCGGAGTCGAAAGAAGATCGCATGGCCAAGCGCATCCTCGAGCTGGTCGACGACGATCGCAGCATCGAGGAGATCGCCCTGCACGCGCACACCAGCGAGTACCAGGTCTGCCGCGTGCTCTTTTATCAGCTGGAGACGGGCGCGCTGAAGATCGTCCGGCCGCGCGCTCTCGCCACCGCCCCAACCGCCCTGGCCACCGAGGGCAACGGCGAGGTCGAGGTCGACACCCTGCTCGGCTCGGGCGAGAAGCTCATCGCCGACGCCGCCTACGAGCCGGGGCTGCGGCGGCTGCGCGCGGCGATCAGCCTGGACCCCGACAGCAAGAAGGCGCAGGAGGCCCTCGAGGCCGCGCAGCTCCGCATCCAGAAACAGCTCGAGGCCGACGGTGTCGTGATGACCGCGATCCCCTACCTCGAGCGCTCCTTCGACGAGCTGGCCAAGCTCGAGATCACCCCGCGGGAGGGCTTCATCCTGACCCGCGTCAACGAGGCCTACGACATCCAGACGATCCTCAAGATCAGCCCGATGCCGCAGCTCGATGCCCTGCTCACCTTCTGGCGCCTCGCCCGGGCCGGCCATATCCGCCTGAAGCCGAAATAGCGCCCTTTCGAGGGGGTGGCTTGGAGACGTGCGGGTTGCCCTGGATGGCAAACCGCAGCGGCCAGGTCGCGGCCTCGCCGGCGTAGTCGACGCCGACCCGCGGGCCCGACACGACTCGCCCGTCGGCCACCGGCTCGCCTTCGGTGAGGCGGAGGTCGGCCGGGCGCAGGGGCGAGCCGTCGAAGGCGCGATCGATAGCCAGGGCGCGGCAGAGCTTGCCCGGTCCGCCGGCCAGGTCGCCCGGACGGGGTCGGCGATCGAGGCCGCGCAGCGCGGCCATTGCGGCCGCTCCTTCGATCGGCTCGGCGGCGCGAATCAGGACCGCCGCCGCCTCGCCTGCCGCGCCGGTGACGGCGTTGAAGCAATCGTGAACGCCGTACACCTGGAAGACGTAGGCGTGTCCGCCCGCCAAGAAGAGCGACGCGTTGCGCCGGGTCCGGCGGCCGTGCCAGGCGTGACTGGCGCGATCTCCCTCGCCGAGATAGGCCTCGGTCTCGACGATCCG
>JAHEKO010000107.1:352-9712 GCA_024638355.1 Acidobacteriota bacterium | reverse complement strand
GTGTCTCGTCCGCTTCGAGGCGACCCCCCGGGCCGTTGATCTTGCCGGCGCCCAGGCCGCGGAGCTTGCGAATCAAGAGCACCCGGCCGTCCTCGACGACGAACAGCAGGGTGGCGCGGTCCCTCCCCTGCCACGTCTCCCAGTCGATCTCCTCGAAGCTCGCCTCTCGATCCATGACGCGCCGATCGTACACAGCCGCCCCCGCCTTCGAATAGACTCGGCGCCGTAGCGGTTCTAACTTCTGATGATGCGAGGACTTTCGATCACGGCACTGCTGCTGCTCGCGGCCGTCTCCGCGGTGGGAGGGATCGCTCCCGCGCCTACCGCGCCGTCGGCGTGGGAGTTCTCCGGGGTGTCGAGAGTCGTCGCCGTCGGCGACCTGCACGGCAGCCCCGACAAGCTCGTGGACCTGCTCGACGGGGCCGGCATGGTCGACACCGACCTCCGTTGGACCGGCGGCACCGACCACCTGGTGGTCGCCGGCGACATTCTCGACCGGGGAGCCGGCGATCGGCAGCTGCTCGAGCTGCTGATGAGGCTCGAAGGCGAGAGCGAGGCCGCCGGCGGCAGGATCCACGTGCTGCTGGGGAATCACGAGGCGATGAACCTGATGCGCGACACGCGCGACGTGAATCCCGTCTCCTACGAGAGCTTCGCGGCGGACGAGACCAAGGGCGAGCGGCGGGCCGCCTGGAACGATTTCTCCCGCATCGGCGCCTCGGAGCAAGACCTGTCCGAGCGCAACTCCGAGTTCAACCGCCGCTTTCCCCGCGGCTTCTTCGCGCGTCAGCGCATGTTCGAGCCCGACGGCCGCTACGGCCGGTGGTTGATGGGCCTGCCGACGATCGTCAAGATCAACGCCGTCGTCTACGTCCACGGTGGGCTCACCGATGACATGGCCGAGCTCGGCATCGAAGGGATCAATCGCGGGGTCCGAAACGCCCTCGAGCGCCACCTGGAGGCGCGCGCGGCGCTCGAGCGGCGGCAGATCGTCGCCCGGACCATGAGCCTCGGCGAGCTTCGTGAGGAGATCGACCGCGTGCTGGAGCAGCCGGTGGTCGAAACCGAGGTTCGGCTCGCCGCGGAGGCCTTCATCGGCACCCAGGACGATCCGCTCCTCACCGGCGGCGGCCCCCTCTGGTACCGGGGCCTGTCCAAAGAGGATGAGCGCATCGAGCGGCGCCGGCTCGACCGGGCTCTCGATCTGATCGGCGCCCGGGCGATGGTCGTCGCTCACAGCTTCACCGGCGGCAATCGAATCACCTCACGCTTCCACGGCCGCCTCTTCCGGCTCGATCACGGCATCGTGGCGAGCGACCGCCCTCTGGCGCTGGTGGTCGAGCAGGGCGAAGCCCTGGTGCTCGACCCGCGCACCCACCGGAAGACGCGTCCGATTCGCGAGCTGCCGCCCGGCGGTATCTCGGCGCGCGTGGCCCAGGTCATCCCCGACGAGGAGCAGGAGCTCTTCCTCTCGCGCGCCGAGGTCGTGGACTCTCGCGAGCTGGGGCGGGGCAGCACCCGCCCGCGCCTCGTGCGCCTGGAGCTCGGCGGGACCTCGCGGCGGGGCATCTTCAAGAGCGTCGATGAGCGCCAGGCCGCCGAGTCCCCGGGCGGGGCCGATCGCTTCCAGCACGAGATCGCCGCCTACCGGGTGGACCGGATGCTCGGTCTCGGCATGGTTCCCGTCACGGTCCCGCGAGAGCTCGACGGCGAGCGGGGCTCGCTTCAGGCCTGGGTCGACGAGGCTGTGGACCAGGCGGAGGCCAGCTTCTACAACCTGTCGTTGTGGGAAGCGGAGACCGTGAGAAGCCAGCTCGCGCGCTGCCGGGTGTTCGACGCTCTGATCGGCAATCACCTCCGCGAGCCCACCGACATCCTGTCGCAGGTGCGCGGCTCGAACATCTACCTCATCGACCACTCCAAGGCCTTTTCCACCGCGACCGACCTGCCCGCGGGAGCCGATGAAGGCCTCGAAGTTACGCCTCGGCTCGCCACCGCTCTCTCGGCGCTCGATGGCCCGGCGCTGGCGGCCGCGCTCGGCGGGCTCCTCACCGACGCCCAGCTCGACGCACTCCTCGAGCGCAAGGAGCGGATCTTGCGCTTGCACGCAATGGCCGCCGGGGCGGACGCAACTTCCGAGAGAACAGGGCAGCGCTGATCGGCGCCGCGACGGCGCTTTGTGACTCCCTTGCCCGGGTTTTGCGAGACGGCGGATGGGTCTGCCGTCCTATAACCGTGCATGCTGGCGCGAGCTACCGGTGCGACCCCGTGGGGCGTCGAGGCCCGGCGGGTCCAGGTCGAAGTAGACGTGCGGAACGGGATCCCCAAGGTTCAGATCGTGGGATTGCCCGACGCCGCCGTGCGGGAGAGCCGGGAGCGCGTGTGGACGGCGATTCGGCACTGCGGCTTCGATCTGGAGCAGAAGGTCGTCACCATCAATCTGGCGCCGGCCGACATCCCCAAAGCGGGCAACCACCTCGATCTCGCCATCGCCGTCGCGCTGCTCGCCGCCTACGGGCAGCTTCCCGTCGAGAGCCTGAAGCGGGTCGTCGCCTGCGGCGAGCTGGGACTCGGCGGCCGGGTGCGGCCGATTCGGGGCAGTCTGGCGATCGCCGAGCTCGGCCGCCGGCTCGAGGCTCGGGCGCTCCTCCTACCCGCCTCGAATTGCGCCGAGGCGGCCGCGCTCGGCGGCGCGCCCGCGATTCCGATCGCCAGCCTCGGCGAGGCGATCGAGCATCTGGCGGGCGTCCGCGTCATCCCCGTGGCGCGCACTCCCCCGCTGTTGCCGCCCGCCCGTGCCGGCGTTCCCGACCTCTCCGACGTTCGCGGCCAGCAGACCGCCAAGCGGGCGCTCGAGATCGCCGCCGCAGGGGGGCACAACGTGCTCTTCATCGGCCCCCCGGGAAGCGGCAAGACGATGCTCGCGCGCCGCCTCCCCGGGCTTCTGCCCCCGCTGTCGCGCGCCGAGTCGATCGAGGTCACGAAGGTCCGATCGCTCGCCGCCTCGAGCCCGCCGGATGGGCTCGTTCGCCACCGCCCCTTTCGCGCGCCGCACGCCTCGGTCAGCCCGGCGGCCCTCCTCGGCGGTGGCTCCATGCCGCGGCCGGGAGAGATCACCCTCGCGCACCTCGGCGTCCTCTTCCTCGACGAGCTGCCCGAGTTTCGGCGCGACGCGCTCGAAGGCCTCCGCCAGCCGATGGAGGAAACGCGCATCACGGTGGTCCGAGCACGGGCGCGCATCACCTACCCGGCGCGTTTTACCCTGCTGGCCGCGATGAACCCCTGCAAGTGCGGGCATCTCGGCGATCCGCGGCACGAGTGCGGCTGCAGCGCGAGCGAGATCGCCCGCTACCGGAGCCGGATCTCGGGCCCCCTGCTCGACCGCATCGACCTTCACGTCGAGGTGCCGGCGCTGACCCTCGACGAGCTCAAGGGCGAGAGCGGCGAGCGCAGCGCGGTCGTAGCCGCCCGCGTGCTCGCCGCCCGTGAGCGCCAGCGGCGGCATCTGGGCGAGGACGCGGTGGGGGCGGTCAACGCCGTCCTGACCAGTCGCCAGGTGCGAAGACTCGTTCGGCTCGAAGACGCCGCCCAGTCGCTCCTCGACAACGCCTTCGAGCGGCTCGGCCTCTCGGCCCGCGCGCTGACCCGAATCCTCAAGGTCTCGCGCACGATCGCCGACCTCGAAGGTCACGAGACTGTCGGCGCCGGTCATGTCGCCGAAGCGATCCAGTACCGGGCGCTCGACCGCCGGCTGACGAGCTAGCCCCGCTCCCAGGGCTCGGCCCGCACCGTGAAGAGCTTCATGCCGGGCTTGAAGATCAGGGTGTAGAGCCGCGCGCGCCAGGGTAGCTCGCCGCTCTCCAGCACGGCCTTTAGCGCGCTCAGCGCCAGCGGGTGGGCGCGCCGGAACCTTCTGTAGGTCCGGGTCGCGCCGCCGAAGCGATCGTGCACCAGGGTCACGCGACAGCCGCCCTCGACCGGCTCGATCTCGACGGCGATGCGGCTCGCGGGGTCGTCCAGGTCGGCCGCCCGGAAGGTGTGAACGAAGCGGCGCGGCGGTTCGAGAGCGACAATCTCGCCTCCCGCGAGCAGCCGCTCGCGGTCGTCGGTGACGAAGCGCCAGCGGCCTCCGGGTCGGAGCTCGGCCTGCAACACGGCGTCGAAGTAGAAGGCGCGCGGCTCGTCCGTTCCGGTGAACGCCCGCCAGACGGCGGGCGGCGAGGCCGCGACGTCGAAGCCGCAGCGGAGCCGAGGATCGTCCGGGCTGCCCTCGGTGGCACAGTGCACTTCCGAGCCGCTGCGCAGCAGGAGGGCACCGAGAAGCAGAATCGCCGCCAGCCCGAGGCCGATGCCCAGCGCCAGGCGCCGCAGTCGGCTCGCTCTCGGTCTCGCGGGTGGTTCGAGTCGTTTGCCCATGGGTCCTCGGCGGCCCCAGCCTAAACGACGGGCGTCCCCGCCATCGCCAGCGCTCGATGCTACGATCCCGCGGTTCAGATGCGTGCTTTCCGGCAAAGGCGGCCCGCCCGCCGCTCCTGGCTTCTCGGACCGTCCCTCGCCCTGGCGCTGGCGCTCGCCGGTTGCGGCCGCGAGCCGCGAGTCTCGCTCGCCGAGCTCGCGCGACCTCAGCGCGATCACGTCACCACCCGGCTAGTGCCCGCCCACAGCGAGCTGGCGGGCCGCCTGGCCGCGGACGGTTGGAGAGTGGATCGGGACGACGCCGGCGAGACCTGGCTGCGGACGACGCGGGATCGCGCCCGCCTCTGGTTCTACTCGCGCGACGGCAAGCCCTTCGCGGCCGAGCTCTACGGGCGCGTTGTGGGCGCCGAGGGAAAGCGTCCGCGCAAGCTCTTCTATCGGTTGAACGAAAACCGGCGGCGGATCGCCAGGAGGAGCGAGAGCGAAGGCCTTCTGACCGCGAGATTCGATACCGCCTGGACGCGCCCCGGCTGGAACACCCTCGATCTCTTCGTCGAACGGCGGGGCCGGAAAGCGCCTCGGGCCGCTCTCGAGCTGCGCGGCTTCCGCATCGTCGACGGGCTCACCGGCGGGCTGGACGACGAGGCTCCGCGCTCGATCGAAACGAGCGGCGGCGAAATGAGGACGCCGGGCGAGAGCCTGCTGCGGGTCGCCTTCGAGGTTCCCCCCGAGGCCCGCTTCAAGGCACGGGTGACCAGCGACCTCGAAGACGACGGCGGCGACATCCTGGTCGGGCGTCTCCGGCTGATCGACAAGGCCGGCACCGCACACGATCTCGAGGGCTTCCGGCTCGATGCCGGAGACACCGATCGCCTCGACGTCGACCTGACTCCGTGGAGCGGCCAGCTCGCCGAGCTCGAGATCGCGGTCGACGGCCCCCGGGCGTCCTCCATGGCATGGCGCGACGCCGGGATCTTCGGCGCTGGCGAGAGCCAGGCCGGCGGGCCGCCGATCCGGCCCGCGGCGGCCCCGGGGTCGGGGCGGCTGGGACGCCCCGACGTGGTGTGGATCGTGCTCGACGCCGCCCGCGCCGACGCCTTCGGTGCCTACGGCGCCGAGCGCCCGACCCCCGTGGTCGACGCTCTCGCGGCGGCCGGGACCCGCTTCGAGCGCGCGATCGCCCCTTCGTCGTGGACCGGCCAGTCGATTCCGGCGCTGCTCACCGGCTTTCACTCCGACACGCTCCACACCGAGCGCTGGGGCGATCCGCTCCCCGAGCAGGTGCCGCACGTCGCCGAGCTGATGGCGGCTGCGGGCTACCGCACGGTGCTCTGGTCGCAGCATCCCATCTACTACCGCAACGAGTCGATGCGGCGCGGCTTCGAGTACTTTCGCTACACCGGCCGCAACAAACGGACCTCCCTACCGGGACGGAGGGTTCTCTTCGAGCCGGGGCGGGCGACCTTCGCCTTGATCCATCTTCTACCGCCCCACAGCCCCTACTACCCACCCAAGCCGTTCCATGGCGCCTACACTTCCGGCTATCGCGGCAAGTTCTCCGAACGGCTGGGGGCTCTCGGTCGGAAGCGCAACAAGCGGCTGCAGAAGCTCTCGGCCGGAGACCGGGCCTACATCCTCGACCGCTATCTGGAGAACGTCGCCTTCGCCGATTGGTTGGTGGGCCAGGTGCTGGCCATTCTGCATCGCACCCGGCGCTTCGACGACGCGCTGGTGATTGTCACTTCGGATCACGGCGAGGCCTTCCTGGAGCACGGCCAGTTCCTCCACAGTCGCGAGCTCTATCGCGAGTTCCTGGAGGTTCCCCTGGTCGTCAAGTGGCCGCAAGCGGCGACCGGTTTCGCGGCTTCGGTGCCGGCCCCGGCCACGCTGATCGACCTGGTTCCCACCCTGGTCGACGGCCTCGGTCTCGCCGGCGCCGAGCGCGGCTTCCAGGGCCGCAGCCTCCTGCCGACGGTCTTCGACGGCGCGCCGCTCGAGCGGTCGCTCTACGCCACGACGCGCGGCATCGGCGACACTACCCGGATGCCCAGGCCGAGATGGCTTCTCGAGGAGGCCGGCTGGCGATTGATTCACGATCCCGTGGCCGACCGCAACGAGCTCTTCGAATCGGCCGCCGACCCCGGTGAGCTCGACAGCAGGACGCGCGAGCGACCCCGGCTGGCGGGTCTGCTGCTCCAGCGGCTGCTCATGCAGCGGCGATTCAATCTCGACCTCCTGGAGCTCGATCCGCGAGCGGCGGTCGAGCTCGACCCCGAGCTCGCCCGCGAGCTCGAAGCCCTGGGCTATCTCTAGCCTGGTCTCGGCTGGTCCGGCCGGGCCTCCTGCGCTAGGGCGCGCAGCTCCTCGAGGACCTCCGCGAAGCTCTGGTAGCGGCGGTCGGGCTCCTTTTCCAGGCAGCGGCCGAGGAAGGCGGCAAGCGCCGGCGGGCATTCCGGCCAGACGTCGGCCAGCGGGCGCGGATCGGAGCTGACGATCGCGTGCAGCATCTCGATGCCCGATGCGCCCGCGAAGGGACGCTCGTAGGTCAAGAGCTCATAGGCGAGCACGCCGTAGGAAAAGATGTCGGAGCGGGCGTCGAGCTCCTTGCCCGAGATCTGCTCGGGCGAGACGTAGGCGGTCGTGCCGAGGGTCATGCCGGTGCGAGTCAGGACCGACTCCTCGTGCATCAGCTTGGCGACGCCGAAGTCCAGGATCTTGGCGGTGCCGTCGCGCTGGACTCGAACGTTGCCCGGCTTGACGTCGCGGTGGATGACCCCCTTGCCGTGGGCGTAGCGTAGGCCTTCCGCGATCTGCTCGAGCCAATCGAGCTTGGTGCCCAGGGGCACCACCTCCCCTCTGCGGATCCGGTCGTCGAGGTCCTCGCCGGTCAGGAACTCCTGCACCAGGAAGGCCGTCTCGCCTTCGATCCCGAAATCATAGAGGGTGACGATGTTCGGATGCTGCAGGTTGCCGGAGATCTGCGCCTCGCGGCAGAAGCGGGTGCGCGCCTCCTCGCCTGCCGTGGTGCAGGTCTTGATCGCGACGTTTCGCTGGATGACCGTATCGAAGCCCTTGAACACATCTCCGAACGAGCCGGCGCCGATCTGCTTACGCACCTCGTACTTGCCGAACTTGAGCATTCCGGTTCGATCGTAGCGGAAGGACGCGTGCAGCCACCAGAGCCGGCCGGGGGCCGCGACGGCGAGGAGGCGTCTGGTACTATTCGCGACGTTCCGACCGAGGTGTCGCGGGGAGGGTCTCGATGAAGCTGAGTTGTCTCAGGGGGCTGTGGAGTGGCTGGATGGCCCTGCTGCTGGTCCTGGCGGCCGCGGCCGTGGCAGAAGAGGCCGGGGAGCCCGAGCTCACGGCGGATGAGGAGCACGAGCTCCTCTTCTCCGAGAATCGCTTCCCGTCTGCCACCACTTGCGCCAACTGCCACCCTGTCCACTACCGTGAGTGGTCGGTCTCGCCCCACGCCTACGCGCAGATGAGCCCGGTCTTCAACGCCATGCACGGCGCCGTGGTCAAACTCACCAACGGCACGAACGGCGACTTCTGCATCCGCTGTCACACCCCGGTCGGCATGAACCTCGAGGAGCCCGAGTTCATGAGCAACATGGACCGGCATCCCACCTCGCGCGAGGGCGTGACCTGCATCGTCTGTCATCGCCAGAACCGCGCCTACGGCAAGCTGAGCGGCCGGCTCGCCCTGGTCGAAGGTAGCCTGTTCGACACCGTCTACGGACCCAGCGGCGAGGCGGAGCTCAAGCGGGTCATCGACAGCCCCGACTACCGGGTCAACCCCGATCCCGACCGCCGCGGTCGCGCCATCCACGCCACCGCCGAGCCCTTCTTCCAGCTCACCACCTCGGGCTTCTGCGGCACCTGCCACGACGTCAACCTGGTCAACGGCTTCCGGCTCGAGGAGGCGTTCAGCGAGTTCAAGACCAGCCCCGCCGCCAGGGAGAAGATCTCCTGCCAGGACTGCCACATGGGTATCGTCCCCGGCGAGAATGGCGGCTACGCGCGCGGTCCGGCGGCCTGTGTCGGCGGGCGGCCCCACGCCCGGCCCGAGGAGTGCGAAGCCTCGAACGGCACGCCGACGGCCGATCGCAAGATCACCAACCACATGTTCATCGGGCCCGACTACTCCGTGGTTCACCCGGGGATCTTTCCGCACAACACCGAGGCCTCCGAGATGGCGACGATCCGCCAGTGGCTCACCTTCCGCCACGCCGAGGGCTGGGGCACCGACGAGTTCGAGACGCGCGTTCCCGAGGGCTACGCCTTTCCCGAGCACTGGCAGTTCGCCGACGATCGCTACGACGCGCGCGACATCATCGAGGACAACCTGGAGCTTCTCGATTACGCCCAGGCCGAGCGCAAGCGCATCCTGCAGGCCGGCTACAAGCTGGGCGCTCTCGAGGTAGCTCGCGCCACCGACAAGGAGCTCGCCTTCCAGGTCGAGGTGAGAAACGGCACGAACGGGCACGGGGTGCCCACCGGCTTCGACGCCGAGCGGCTGGTCTTCCTGAGGGTGACCGTCAACGACCGCGACGGACGCCAGGTGTTCGTTTCCGGCGATCTCGACCCCAACGGCGACGTGCGCGACAACCACTCCCTCTACGTCCACAACGGCGAGCTGCCGCGCGACAGGTATCTCTTCAGCCTGCAGTCGCGTTTCGTCACCCGGATGAATCGGGGCGGCGAGCGGGAGCAGGTGCTGGCGATCAACTACTCGCCCGACCCGCTCCCCTTCCTGCGGCCCTCGACCTCCTCCACCGTGCTCACCGGGCGGCCGCTGGGCGCGCGCAAGCACAAGCAGAACATCGAACCGCTCGGCAGACGCTGGGCGAAGGGTCTGTAACCGCAGCCGCCGACCCGCGTCGCGCTGTGCTGTCGGACAAGGTAAAGCGGCGGTCGCCGGACGAAACCTGACACGCT
>JAHEKO010000107.1:0-342 GCA_024638355.1 Acidobacteriota bacterium | reverse complement strand
GCCACCGACAAGGAGCTCGCCTTCCAGGTCGAGGTGAGAAACGGCACGAACGGGCACGGGGTGCCCACCGGCTTCGACGCCGAGCGGCTGGTCTTCCTGAGGGTGACCGTCACCGACCGCGACGGGCGCCAGGTGTTCGTTTCCGGCGATCTCGACCCCAACGGCGACGTGCGCGACAACCACTCCCTCTACGTCCACAACGGCGAGCTGCCGCGCGACAGGTACCTCTTCAGCCTGCAGTCGCGTTTCGTCACCCGGATGAATCGGGGCGGCGAGCGGGAGCAGGTGCTGGCGATCAACTACTCGCCCGACCCGCTCCCCTTCCTGCGACCCTCGACCTCC
>JAHEKO010000596.1 GCA_024638355.1 Acidobacteriota bacterium | reverse complement strand
CGGGAGGCCCGCCGCGTGCTCGAGCCCGCCGTCGACGACGCCGCTCCGGCCGAGGCGCGGCTCCTGATGGCCGGCATCTGCAACCGCCTGGCCGATTGGAGGTGCAGCCTCGAACACGCCGAAGCGGCGGTCGCGGCGCTGCCCCGGAGCAGCGCCGCCCAGTACGAGTTCGCGCTCGCCCTCCGCCACAAGATGTCCGACGTCAGCAAGATCAAGGCGATGTTCTCCCTCGGCGACTACAAGAAGGCCCTGGCGCGGGCAATCGAGCTCGACGCGGGCAACGTCGACGCGCGCGAGGAGGAGATCGGCTTCCTGATCCACTCGCCCGGGTTCGCCGGCCGCGACCTGGACAAGGCGCGCGTGCGGATCGGCGAGCTCGAGAAGGTCGACTGGCCGCGCGCCATGATGATGCGCGCCGAGCTCGAAGAGGAAGAGGGCGATTCGGCCGAAGCCGAGCGCGTCTACCGCGAGGTGCTGGAGCGTCATCCCGAGCACGACCCGACGCACCTCTCCTACGGTTTCTTCTGCCTGGGCAAGGAGCGGTACCGCGACGCGGCGGAGCAGTTCGCCGCGGTCCGCGAGGAAGCCGAGCCCCGCTACCGCCTGGCCGCCCTCTACCAGCTCGGCCGCAGCCGGGTGCTGGGCGGGTTCGAGGCCGCCGAGGCCGTCGGTCTCTTCGACCGCTACATCGAGTCGGCGGACGACGGTCTCGACCTGCCTTCGCGCTCCGACGCCTACTGGCGGCAAGGCATGGCCTACGAGCAGCTCGGGCGCACCGACGACGCCAAGGCCGCCTACCGCCGGGCGCTCGCGCTCGAGGACGGCCACAAGCAGGCGAAGAAGGCCCTCCGCGCACTCGGCGGCTAGCCGGGAATCCGCCTTGCGGCGCGGTGCGGAACAATAGGGAACCGACCGGAGGTATCCCCATGCGACCGCGAAAGCTCTTCTCACTCGTGCTCCTCGTCGCTCTCGGCTTGTCGAGCGAAGCCGCTCGCGCCAACGAGCCGGCCGACTTCCTGCGCCTCCTCGCGGGTTCACCCGAGAGCCGGCTGGCCGCGATCGATCGTCTCGAAGCCGGCTGGCAGCCCGGCTCCGGAATGATGCTCCTCGAGACCCTCTTCTTCGTGCGCGAGCCGCGGACCAGCGGCGCGGCGCTCGATCTGCTCGAGCGCAAGACCGGGCAGAAGCTCGGCTTCGAGATCAAGCAGTGGTACGAGTGGTTCTGGAATCAGGAGCTCGAGCCGCATCCCCGGTACGCCGAGTTCAAGAGCCTCCTCTACCGCAACATCGATCCGCTCTTCGCCGGCTACTTCTCCACCGATCGCCCGACCCGCGTGCGCCTCGACGAGGTGCGCTGGGGCGGCGTCAAGCAGGACGGCATTCCCCCGCTTCGCTCCCCGAAGATGATCCGCGCCGCCGAGGCGAGCTATCTCGAGGACTCGCACATCGTCTTCGGCATCGAGGTCGAAGGCGACGTCCGCGCCTATCCGAAGCGGATCCTCGCCTGGCACGAGATGTTCGTCGACGAGGTCGGCGGCGTGCCGGTGACCGGCGTCTACTGCACGCTGTGCGGCACGGTGATCCTCTACGACAGCGTCTACGGCGGCACCCGCCACGAGTTCGGCACCAGCGGCTTCCTCTATCGTTCCAACAAGCTGATGTACGACCGCGCGACGCAGTCGCTCTGGTACAGCCTGTGGGGCGAGCCGGTGATCGGTCCGCTGGCCGAAAGCGGCATCCGGCTCCACCGCCGCAGCGTCGTCACCACCACCTGGGGCGAGTGGCGCGAGCGCCATCCCGACACCCTGGTGCTCGCCCTCGACACCGGCTACCAGCGCGACTATTCGGAAGGCGCCGCCTACGCCCAGTACTTCGGCACCGACAAGTTGATGTTCAACACTCCCTTTCGCGATTCGCGGCTCAAGAACAAAGACGAGGTGCTGGCCCTCGTCTTTCCCGAGGCGCCGCGTGAGACGCTCGCCATCGCCCAGACGTTTCTCGTCGAGAATCCCCTCTACGTCGACCGGCTCGGCGACCTCGAGTTCGTCGTCCTGACCGACGCGAGCGGCGCCAACCGGGTCTACGCCACCGAGGGGGTCCGGTTCGAGAGCTGGGACCGGAAGAAGGGGGTGGTCGACACGGAAGGTCGGCGCTGGACCCTGACCGAGAGCGCGCTGGAGGGCCCCGAAGGCCGCAAGCTCGCGCGCCTGCCCTCCCAACGCGCGTTCTGGTTCGGCTGGCTGGCGTCGTACCCCCAGACGCGCCTGGTCAAGTAGCTCGCGCGGGTCAGGGCACGCAGGTCAGCCGGCAGATGCCCGCGCGCTGCGCGCACAAGAAGAGATCGAGCTCGAACTTGACGTAGCAGAGCGCCCCACGCGCCGGGGTCGAAGCCCCGGCCAGGCATCGCCCCAGCCTCAGGCCCGCCACGACCAGGCAGACCTGGAGCTCGCGCGAGCAGCCGCAGGGATCGGAGGCGAAGCTCATC
>JAHEKO010000595.1 GCA_024638355.1 Acidobacteriota bacterium | reverse complement strand
CGCTTCGAGATCGCCGGGGTCACGGGTCGTCACCGATCCGTCGGCGTCGAGGCGAGCGCTCAGCTCGCCCGATTCGGGAATCGGGGAGCCCATCATGCTGTCTTCCTGGCTCAGGGTCACGAACATCGGGAAGCGGGCACCCGGGATTCGCTTGACCGCCGCCGGTGGTCCATCCGCGGCTCCCCTCAGGATGACGAAGAGAGTCGAGCCGGGCGTCGGCGTCGCTCCGGGTGCGAGCTCGAGCGAGACCGATATCGCGTCGGGCGCCGGTGGCGCGGGAGCCGCCGCCGGCTCGGCAGGAGGCGGCGCCACCGGCGCGTCGTCCGGAGCCGGGCCGCTGAAGTTGAGGATCTCCTGAGGCGAGCGGCCCTCCTCGGCGAGCCGGATCAGCCTCTCGATCATCGGCTGGCTGCCGCCGTACGCCGCCAGACCCCGCTTCCAGCTCGCGATCGCCGCCTGATAGTCGCCCTTCTGGAGGCTGATGATGCCGGTGGCGGTGAGCGAGTCGACGTGATCGGGGTCGGACCTGAGGGCGCGGGCCAGCAGATCCCCGGCTATCTCGACCTGGCCCATGGTCAGACGCACCATGCCCTGCATGTAGAGGCCGTCCGGGTCTTCCGGAGCGCGGGCGAGGATTTCCTCGGCCTGCTGGAACGCCTCGACGAATCGGGAGGCGCCGAGATAGGTGTAGCCGAGATCCTTGCGGGCCTGGAGGTTGTCGGGAGAGGTCTCGAGGAAGGCGGAGATCTCAGCCACCCGGTTGGCGATGTTCGGCGGCAGGTCGCTGGTGTCGGGATGGGCGGGATCGGCCACCGTTTGGGACGGCATGGGTCCGTCCTGGTCCGGTCGTGGCTTGGCGTCCTTGACGGCCCAGTAGACCAGTCCTCCGATGAGCAGCAGCAGCCCGGCGCCATAGGCGAAACCGGTCAGGAAGTGGCGGGCCTGCGCCGGCGCCGCCGTGCCGGCCGAAGCCGCGGCCTCTTCGGTGTGCTTCTTCTTCTTCGCCTTCTTGCGCGCCTGCCGGGGCCGACTCTTCGCCAGATCGGCCTCGAGCCGGTCGAGCTCCCGGAGCGTGCGTGCCGCCGCCAGCTCGAGCGCCGCTCGATCCCCCTCCGAACCGACGCCGTGGTGGATCTCGCGCAGGCGTCCGTAGAGACCGTCCCGGCGCGCCTCGAGGTCGGCGATGCGCAGCTCCAGGTCGCCGGCCGGAACCTCTTTCTTGCCGCGCCGGAAGCTCCTGACCGTGAGGAGGCCGGCCACCAGGCCGACGGCCAGGACGACGAGGCCCGGCAGCCAGGTCAACCTGCGACCTCTCGGCGCACGCGCTCGAGGTAGGGCTCGAGCTCGGGATCGATCTTGGCGCGCGCCTCGCCGCCGGCCGATCGGGTCGAGCGGATGCGCGCCGCGATCAACAAGGCTCCGACGAGCACTCCGAGGACCGGCGCGATCCAGACCAGCAGGTTGAAGCCGGTCGCCTTGGGGGCGAGTCGGATGAACTCGCCGTAGGAGCGCTCGAAGTAGCCGAGGATTTGCTCCTCGGAGTAGCCGGCGGCGACCATCTCGCGCACCTCGCGCTTCATCGCCAGCGCCGAGTCGGTCGGCGAGTCGGCGACCGAGAGGCCCTGACAGACCGGGCAGCGCATGAGGCTCGCGACCTCTTCGGTGCGCCGCTCGAGCGCCGCGCCCTCGACCGGCGCGCCGGCGGGCGGCTCGCTAAGCCTCGGCGCGTCGAGGCCGAGCGGCGGCTCGAAGCCGAGCGCCAGGTAGGCCTCGGGATCCTGGGCCGCCTCCTGCCCCGCCGCGACGTCAAGCGCGGCTCCACAGAGAAGCAGAACCGAGATCAAGGCGAGGTAGCGCATGACGGCGAGGGGTCTAGAGTAACGCTCCCAGGATACGGTCGAGGGCCTCGGGCGTCACCAGACCCGCGATCCGCTCGACGATAGTGCCGTCGGCATCGACGATGAAGGTCTCCGGGGCGCCGTAGACCCCGTAGGCGATGGCCACCTCGGAGCCGGGATCGATCAGCGCCGGCCCCCATGTGCCGCGCTGGATGAGGAACTCGCGAATCAGCTCGGGCTTGTCCTGGTAGATGACGCCGACGAATTCGACGCGACCCGCATACCGTCGCGCGTAGGCCACGAGCACCGGGTGCTCGACCACGCAAGGCTGGCACCACGTCGCCCAGAAGTTGAGCACCACCGGCCGGCCGCGCGCGGCCGCCAGGCTGTGGATGTCGCCGTTGAGATCGGCGAGCGTGAACGTCGGCGCCGACTTGCCGATCAGCGGCGAGTCGATCGCGCGCGGGTCGTTGCGAAAGGAGAGAGCCAGGAAGATCAGGAGCGGGATGACGAAGATCGCTCCCAGGACCAGAGCGACGCGGTTCACCCCGCCATCTTCCCGAGCGGCGCCGGCGAGAGCAGGCAGAGCCCCATGCCGGCGGTCATGATCAGCACGCCGATCCATATCCAGACGACCGCCGGGGTGACGAT
>JAHEKO010000106.1 GCA_024638355.1 Acidobacteriota bacterium | reverse complement strand
AACTCGATCGGCAGGTCGGTGTGGATGGTCACCAGCTCCTGCGACAGGAGCGCCTTGTCGCGATGCTCCTGGAGCCCCTCGCGATAGCTCTTGCGCTTGACCTCCTCGGCGCTGTCGAGGAGCTTCTCGAGCGAGCCGTACTCCCTGATCAGCCCGAGGGCGCCCTTTTCGCCGATTCCCGGCACGCCGGGCACGTTGTCGACCGAGTCGCCCTTGAGCGCCAGTACGTCGATCACCTTCTCGGGCGGCACGCCGAAGTCTTCTTCGACCCGCTTCGGGTCGTAGAGCTTCTCGCGGCCGGTGTGGTAGAGCGACACGTGCGGACCGACGAGCTGCATGAGGTCCTTGTCGGCGCTCACCAGCACCACGTCGTAGCCAGCCTCGGCCGCGCGGTGGGCCAGCGTGCCGAGAACGTCGTCGGCCTCGTACTTTTCCAGCTCCAGGATCGGGATCCGGTGGGCTTCGATCACCTTGCGGATCCAGGGCATCTGCGCCCGCAGGTCCTCGGGCATCGGCCGGCGATTGGCCTTGTAGTCCTTGTACTGCTCCTTGCGGACCGTGTCGCTCGAGACGTCGAGCGCCACCCCCACCAGCTCGGGGTCCTCGTCGCGCAGTAGCTTGCGCAGCATCTGGAGAAACCCCCAGACCGCGTTGGTCGGCTGCCCCTTGCTGCTCGACAGTCCGCGAATGGCGTAGAAGGCGCGGAAGATGTTGGAGTATCCGTCGATCAGGTAGAGACGCTTGCGGGCTTCGGCCATGGGAGGTCATTCTAGCGGCGAAGAGGACACCCACCCCAACGGGCAGTCGCCTATCCGTTTGGGGCTTTTGCCGCGGACTGCCGGCAACCTAGCCTGAGGCCCAATGACAAGCCCATCCGAGGTGGAACCTGGAGCCGGGCGGCCGGATCCGCTGCGCCGACGCATCGTCGACTGGCTCGCCGGTCTTTCGGCCACGGCTCTCGCCGGCTCGGTGTTCTTTCCGCTGCTGCGCTATTTGAGTCCGCCGCGGATTCCGGAGGCGGCCACCAGCCAGATCGAAGCCGGCTCCGCCAACGATCCCGAGCTGATCGAGAAGGGATTCAAGATCGTGCGCTTCGGCTCCGAGCCGGTGATCCTGGTGCGCGTGGGCGAGGACGACTTCCGGGCCTTCGCCGCCACCTGCACCCACCTCGACTGCATCGTCGAGTATCGCCCCGAGCGCAAGGTGCTCTGGTGCAACTGCCACAACGGCCAGTTCGACCTGACCGGCCGCAATGTCGCCGGACCGCCGCCGCGGCCGCTCGCCCGTTACGAAGTGCACGTGGTGCGAGACCGTAAGGGCGCCGCCCCCACTCTGGTGGTCGCCAGGAGCTGAGGGTGGAGCGGCTCTACGCCTGGATCGACGACCGGCTCCACCTCTCCAGGCTGGCCGCGGTGGCGAGCAAGAAGAAGGTCCCGGTCCACCGCCTGATGCCGTTCTACTACTTCGGCGGCATGACGCTCTTCTTCTTCTTCGTGCAGGTCGCGACCGGGATCCTGCTGATGCTCTATTACCGCCCGTCGGCTGACGAGGCGTTCGAGTCGGTCGAGTTCCTGATGACCACGGTGCCCTTCGGCTGGCTTATGCGCTCGCTCCACTCGTGGTCGGCCAACCTGATGGTCTTCTCCTGCTTCGCGCATCTGGCGACGGTCTTCTTCATGAAGGCCTACCGGCCGCCACGCGAGCTGACCTGGATCACGGGCGTGCTGCTCCTCTTCCTGACTCTGGCGTTCGGTTTCTCGGGCTATCTGCTGCCATGGAACCAGCTCGCCTTCTTCGCGACCAAGGTCGGCACCGACATCGCCGGGGCGGTGCCGTTCATCGGCGAGTGGCTGCTCCGCTTCCTGCGCGGCGGAGACCGGGTCACGGGCGGCACGCTGTCGCGCTTCTACGGTTGGCACGTGGCCATCCTGCCGGCCCTGACGAC
Organism: Acidobacteriota bacterium; assembly: GCA_024638355.1. Classification (GTDB taxonomy): domain Bacteria; phylum Acidobacteriota; class Thermoanaerobaculia; order Multivoradales; family JAHEKO01; genus JAHEKO01. The sequence continues at coordinate 7,805 of JAHEKO010000106.1, read as the reverse complement.
GCTCCTGCTCGCCGGCCACCTGCTGTGGGTCCAGCTCCTCGGCATGAGCCGGCCACCGGGCGAAAAGCAACGCTCCGGCCGACCGCGCGAGATGCCCTTCTTTCCGCACTTCGCCCTGCGCGAGCTCTTCGGCTGGACCCTGGCGCTGGGCGTCCTCGCCGCCCTCGCCGCCCTCTTCCCCTGGGAGCTGGGCGACAAGGCCGATCCCTTCGCGCCCGCCTACCGTGACATCCGGCCGGAGTGGTACTTCGTCTTCATGTTCGAAACTCTCAAGCTCGTCCCCGGGGGCGAGATCGCCGGCATCGAGTACGAGGCGATTCCGATCCTGCTCTTCGCCGCGGCCGGGCTGCTCCTGGTCCTGGTGCCGTTCATCGACCGCGGTGCGAGCCGCGAAGGCCGGAGCCCCGGTTTCACGCTGGCGGGGGTACTGGCACTCGTCTACGTCACCGGGTTCACCGCCTGGGGTTACCGCTCCCTGGTGCCGTTCTGGATCGTGCTCGGCACCGCCGGCTTGATCGCCGCCCTGAGCCTGCTGACCCCGGGCGAGGAGACACAGCCTTGAGAGCGGCCCTCCGGCTCGCGGCGTTTTGCCTGCTGATTCCGGCGACGCAGCTCGAGGCCCAGGAGAGCAGCTGCATCACGTGCCACGGCGACGAGGGGTTCTTCGACGAAGAGGGCGTCCAGCTCGTCGCCGACTTCGCCGACGGCGTTCACGCCGCCGTCGAGCTCTCCTGCCACGACTGCCACGGCGGCAATCCCGACCCCGCGCACGCCGAGGATCTCGACCTGTCGATGGATCCCGAGTGGCGGGCCGCACCCTACGTCGGCGCGCCGGCGCCGGCGGAGGTGTCGGCGTTCTGTGGCCGCTGCCACTCGAACCCGGAGTTCATGCGCCGCTACAGCCCGGACGCGCGCATCGATCAGGAGCAGGAATACCTGACCAGCCAGCACGGCCTGAGCCTGGCCGCGGGCGACGATGCCGTCGCCACCTGCACCAGCTGCCACGGCGCGCACGGCATCCGCCGCGTCGACGATCCCGAGGCGTCGGTCTACCCGACCCGGATCGCCGAGACCTGCAGCGGCTGCCACTCGGATGCCGCACTGATGGCGGAGCGCACGACTCCCGACGGCCGGCCACTCGCCGTCGATCAGTACGGACGGTGGCGGAGCAGCGTGCACGCCGAAGCCCTTCTCGACCGCTCCGACCTCTCGGCGCCGACCTGTAACGACTGCCACGGCAACCACGGCGCCGCTCCGCCGGGACTCGACTCGATCGCCTTCGTCTGCGGCCAGTGCCACCCGCGCGAGGCCGACCTCTTTCGCAACTCCAGCAAGCAGGCGGGCTTCGACGAGCACGCCGCCTATCTCGAGGACGCCGGCGACGAAGGATGCGCGGCCTGCCACGACGAATCCGAGCCAGCCTACTCGGTGACCCATGCCCACGCCCTGACGGAATGCGCCTCCTGCCATCGGAATCACGCCGTCGTGCGGCCGAGCCTCGCGATGTTCGACCCCCTGCCGGCCGAGCCGTGCAGCTTCTGCCACGCGCTGCCGGGGCAGAACATGGAGGACTCCGACGCCGTTCGGCGGAACTTCGAGACGGCACGCGAAGAGCTCCTCGAGGAGATCGAAGTCCTCGGCCTGACGGGAGAGCGGCGCTTCGACTATCTGGTCGACCGGCTACTGCAACTGCCCGCCCACCGCGTGAGGGGCGAACGCGGCGGCGAGCTGAGGCCGGAGTTCGCCGAGCTCTTTCGTCGCTTCCGCATCGGCCGGACGCGCTACGCCTACACGGGAGAAAACGGCGAAGAGATTCTCGAACGGATCGTGCGCTGCGGCGACTGTCATGCCGCGGAGCCGCTGCTCGCCGATGCGCCCGTCGGTCTGGAGACCGCCACCGCGCTCACCGAGGCCTCGCGCGAGCTGACGACAAAGACCGCCACGGCGGAGCGACGCTTCCTCGAGGCGCGCCGCGGCGGGATCGAGACGCGCCACGTGCTGGTCGACATCGAAGCCGCGATCGACGCCCAGATCGGCCTCGCCGTCCTCGTCCACACCTTCTCGGCCGATCCAGAGGGAGCCTTCATGGTGCGGCAGGAGGAAGGCATCGCCGCCGCCAACACCGCGCTCGAAGGCGCCGGTCACGCCATCGAGGAGCTTGGCTACCGGCGTCGTGGCCTGGCCGTCTCACTGGTTTTCGTCAGCCTCCTGCTGATCGCTCTGGCGATCAAGATCCGGCAGCTCGGCACGTCCGCGGACTAGCGTCAGGCTAAGGTTCGTCGTCCGCGGCTCGGTCGTGGTGCAGCCATCGCGCCGAGGCGATCAGCGAAGCTCCGAGGAGAGCCAGGGAGACAAAGAGCGTGACCGGCCGGCCCGCCAGAATATCCTGGGAAAGGACCCGGAAGGCGGCGAGCGCCAGCAGCGGGTAGACCAGCCACCCGGCTTCGACGAAGCGGGGGCGACGCGAGAGCCAGGCGAGAAGCAGCGCGGCGATCGCCAGCAGCCCGGTGCGCGAGGTCGCCAGAGCACCCGCGTCCACGTCTCCTCCGGTGCCCAGGTACCGCGGCGCGAAGTACGCGAGGAGCGCGCCGCCGGCCACCCAGACGAAGAACAGGAACAGCGCCGCGCGCGGCATGAGCGACAGCCACCCCCAGCTCTGCGACGAGCGGGCGGCGGGGATGACCAGGCAGATCCCCAGCGCCAGGATCACCGCGAGCTGCGCCGAGTCGACCTCAGGCCAGGAGGCGGGGTCGGGCATCCAGAAGCCGGCGGTCGCGGCCAGCGCCAGGCCCGAGGCGAGCAGCGCCGCGAGCACGTAGACCGTCGAGTGCAGGCTCAGCGTGACCCTCCGATAGCGCGCGCTGCCAGCGGCGCAGACGATGGCCAGCACCGACCAGACCAGCGCCGCGTGCTCGGCGGTCAGGAACCGCAGGCTGCCGACCCCGACCAGCGCCAGGCCGAGGCTGGTGAAGAAGAGGAAGCTGCGACGCCTGTCGTGTCGTACCGCCCTGGAGAAGGCGACGCTGTAGGCGGCGACACCGAGGATCAGCGCGGTGAGACCCGGCGCCAGGGCATCCGCTCCGGCGATTCTCCAGGCTCCACCAAAGGCGACCACTCCGGCGAACAGGGTTTGCACGACCTCGAAGACCCCGATCGAACGGCCGTGCAGCAGGCTACGCGCGCTGAATAGAAGGACGTAGGCGGTGAAGAGGGCGAGCAGAAGCCCGGTGGCGAGATCCGGCTCGGTGGTGAATCGCCCCGAAGCGATGCCCGCCGGGAAGATGGCGAAGCCCAGATCGGCCAGCAGCGCGCTCGACCACTTCCAGGGGCGCCAGCTATGCCGATCGCAGGTCCACAGGACGGCGAGCCCCAGGATCGCCAAGACGATCAACGCCGCCGCCGGCTCGGGGAAGGAGCGGAGAAGGGCGAGCAGGCTCAGTCCGCCGCCGAGCGACGCCGCCGCCGCGGCGGTGCGCAGCTCTCTTCGGGAAGCGAGCGCGAGAAGCGCTCCCGCAGCGATGCCGATGCCCGCGGCGGCGGCCGCCACCCCGATCAGCTCGAAGCGAGTCGCCGCCTCGACGACGAGCGAAAAGGCGACGAGCGCGCCGACCACGGCGTAGAAGTTGGCGGCCATGGCGCCCTGCGGCCGCGCCGCGGAGCGGTCGGCGGCCAGCACCAGGAGCATGGCGTAGAGGAAGCCGAGCACCAGCCCGAGGACGTTGGGCACCGCCTCGAGGTCGGTGAGTGCGCGCAGCAGGAACGCGCCGCCGAGCAACAGCAGCGCGCGCCCGACGAGCGGTACCATCGCCGGCAGCCAGCCTTTGGCCGTTCCGCCGACGGCGGGAGCCGGCGACCACGGCTCGGCGGGCTCCTTGGGCTCCTCGGCCGCCCCACCGCCTTCCAGTCGAACGACACGCCGCTCGAGACCGCGCAGTGCGTTCCCGATCTCCTGGATCTGCGACTCCAGCTCGTCGAAGCGAGATTCCATCGAGCCTCCCCCTACAGGTTGTTTTCGGGCCTGTCCCTCCTACACTATCCGTGGAGCTCCGCCAACACCCGCAATCGCCAGCCGCCCACCCCTCGGGGTGGGAATCTCCAACCGCACCCGAGAGTTACAATTCTCGTCCCCATGACTCGACTCCACATCGCCATCACCACCTTCGCCGTCATCGCCTTCGCCATCGCCACCGGCGCACTCGCCCAGCCCACCGAGGAGGCCGTGCGACTGCGCAACGAGGGCGTCGCGGAGCTCGAGAACGAACAGCCGGCCAACGCCGCCCGGATCTTCGAGGAGCTGATCGCGAAGCTCCCCGAAGACCCCCTGGGACACGCCAACCTGGCCATCGCCGCCCTGCGCCAGCAGGACTTCGGCGGCGCGCTCGGGCACATCGACACGGCGCTCGCCAAGGCGCCGGGCGATCCTTCGCTTCTGGCGATCCGCGCGGAGGTCCTGCACTGGAGCGGCGAGGACGAGCAGGCGCTCGCCACCCTGCGTAACGCGGCGCGGCTCGCGCCGGACGACGTCGAGATCCAGTACGCGCTCTACCGCCAGGCGGGAATCATCGACGGCGAGGCCGCCGAGGCCGGTGCCGCCGAGGCGCTCGAGCGCCTCGTGCGCCTGCGCCCGGAGAACCTGGTCGTCCTGCTCCAGCGCGGCATTCGAGCGCGCGAGGCCGGCGACCGGACGACGGCAACCCAGGCCTTCCTGCGCATCCGCGAGCTGAGCTGGCAGGCGCAACCGGCGGCGCTTCAGATGCTCGAGATGGTGCTCGCAGCGCTCGAGGCCGGCAAGCTCGACGAGGCCCGGCTGCCGGCGCTGCGGCTCGAGAACGTGCTCAAGATCAGCCCGATCTACCGCGAGAGCCTGCGTGAGCTGTCGACCGGCATCCAGGGAGTTCCGGTGCTCCGGTTTCGCGACGAGCCCGAGCTCGAGGCGTTCGGCGAGCCCGTCGCGGTGAGCTTCGCCGGGACCCGCCTCGCCGCCGGCGCGACGCTCGGCCGCGGCCTCGCCCTGGCCGACTTCGACGGCGACGAGGTGATCGACATCGCCCGGCTGACCGGCGGCGCCGAGCCCGGGTTGGAGCTGCGCCGGGGAGCGCTCGAGTGGGCAGAGACCCAGGTGTGGAAAGCGCCGGCCGGCCTCGACGCACTCCTCGCCGTCGACCTCGACAACGACGGCCGCTCCGATCTGATCGGGTATGGACGCGAGCGCATCGCCTTCTGGCGGGCGACCGGTGAGGGCGTCCTCGAAGAGGCGACCGGCGCCTTCGGCCTCGACGGCGCGCGCGGCACCGCGGCCGAGGCCTTCGACTTCGACATCGAGGGCGACCTCGATCTCGTCCTGGCCGCCGGCTCGGGGCTCGAGCTCTACCGGAACTCCCTCGCCGGCCCGCTCGAAGCCGTCGGCGACAAGGTCTTCGACGGCCTCTCCTTCGACGGCGCGACCGCCGTGCGGGCCACCGATCACGACCGTGACGGCGATCTCGATCTGCTCGTCGCGCACGGCGACGGCCTGACACTGCTCGACAACCTGCGCCAGGGCGAGTTCGTCGACGTGACGGAGGCCAAGGGCCTCGGCGGCCAGGCGGGCGTCGCCGCGATGGCGAGCGTCGACCTCGACAACGACCGCTGGCCCGATCTGATCCTGGTCGACAAGGGCGTCCGCTTCTTGCGCAACGACAACGGCCGCTTCCGCAGCTGGCAGCTCGGCGGTCTCAAGACCGCGGCGAGCTTCGCCGCGCTCGCTACGCCCGACCTGGACAACGACGGTCGCCTCGATCTGGCCGTCGCCGGCCCGCTCGGATTGGCGCTCATGGCGCAGCGACCGGACGAGAGCTTCGACTTCCTGGATGTCGAGGGCGGTCCGCAGGGCGCGACGGCGCTCGCGACCGCCGATCTCGACCGCGACGGCGACCTCGACGTGGTCGCCGCCGGCCCCGAGGGCCTCCACCGGCTCGACAATGTCGGCGGCAACAAGAACCGTTGGCTCTCGGTCCGGCTGCGCGGCCTCGACAAGGGAAACAGCAAGAACAACGTGCTCGGCCGCGGGACGACCCTCGAAGTGCGCGCCGGCACGGCGTATCAGTTCCGCGAGGCGACCAGCGAAGTCACCCACTTCGGCCTGGGGTCGCTGCCCAAGGTCGACTTGCTTCGGGTCGTCTGGACCAACGGCGTGCCCCAGAACCGACTCGCCGCCGCCACCAGCCAGCGGGTGGTCGAGGAGCAGGTGCTCAAGGGCAGCTGCCCCTTCCTCTACGCCTGGGACGGCGAGCGGATGGCCTTCGTCACCGATCTCCTGTGGGGCGCGCCGGCGGGCTTGCCGCTCGCTCCCGGCGTCTGGATGCCCGCCGATCCCACCGAGATCGTCGAGGTGGTCGGCGCCACGCCGCAAGACGGCGTCTACGACCTGCGCGTCACCGAGGAGCTGTGGGAGGCGGCGTTCATCGACTACCTCCGGCTCTGGGTGGTCGACCATCCGGCCGACGTCGAGGTGGCGAGCTCGCTGCGCATCGTCCGGGGTGGAACCCCCGAGCGAGTGCTGGGCACCCGTGACCTCCGGCCGATGGCCGCCGCCTGGGACGCGCGCGGCCGCGAGGTGACCGAGAGGATCCGCAGCCGCGACGACGTCTACGCCGACGGTTGGACCCGCAGCACGATCCAGGGCGTCGCCAGCGAGCCCTGGACCTTCACCTTCGACCTGGGCGCCGCCCCCGCTGCTCCGGTGCGGCTGGTGATCGACGGCTGGGTCTTCCCCAGCGACGCCAGCCTGAACATCGCCCTGGCGCAGCGCTCGGACATAGAGCTGTTCCCGCCGCGCCTCGAGGTCGAGACCGCCGACGGCTGGCAGGTGCTGATGCCGGCAATGGGCTTCCCCGCCGGCAAGACCAAGACCATGATCGTCGACACCCCGGCGCTACCGGAGGGCGCCCGCAAGCTGCGGATCGTCGGCTCGCAGTGGCTGTCGTGGGACCGCATCGCCTGGTCGCTCGCTGCCGCCGACGACGCTCCGAGGCTGCTCGCGAAGCTCGCCCCGACCGCCGCCGACCTCCGCTACCGGGGCTTCTCGGCGCTGGTTCGCAAGGCCCCCAACGCACCCCACGACTTCGACTACCAGCGGGTCACCACCGAGTCGCCCTGGCTCCCCTTCCCCGGCGGCTACACCCGCTTCGGCGACGTCGGCGAGCTCCTCGACACTCCCGACGATCGCAGCGTGGTGATGGGACCGGGCGACGAGATCGCCCTACGCTTCGACGCCTCCGAGCTGCCCCCTGTGGCCGAGGGCTGGCGGCGCACCCTCTTTCTCGAGAGTCACGGCTGGGACAAGGACGCCGACAAGAACACCGGCGAAGGCATGCAGGTCGAGCCACTGCCGTTCCGGGCGATGACCAGCTACCCCTACGGCCCCGACGACGCGTTCCCGGACACGCCGCTCCATCGGGAGTATCTCGAGGAGTGGCAGACCCGGGAGGTCGGGGCCCAGGGCGGGCGGTAGGCGGCGCCCGCCGAGCGGGTGCGGTCGACTACCCATTCAGTCGACATCAACGATCGCTCGGGTTTCCCCCGACCGAGGTCGGCACCTCGCCGAGGCTAGGGCTCGAAACGAACCTCGACCTCGAGAGTCTTGGCCACTTCCAGCCCGTACTTGATGGTCGAGACCGATGCCTGAGCCACCTTGCTGGCGCTTTTCTTGTCCAGCGGCTCGTTCGCGCTGAAACCGTCGATGATCCGCCCTTCCTCGTCGAGCCACCTCACCGTCACCCGCGCTCGCCACTTCTGGCTCGAAGCGTTGGTGTATTCGAGCTGAA
>JAHEKO010000594.1 GCA_024638355.1 Acidobacteriota bacterium | reverse complement strand
ATCGCCCTGAGCGACGGCAAGCGGCTCCTACCACTGGTGACCAGCAAGGACTACAAGAGGATCGGCGACGACGACCAGGGTCCGAATACCGGCGGCATGGGCGCCCACAGCCCGTCGGTGGTGATCTCGGAGAACGACGCGGCGCATCTGCAGGAGACGCTGGGCGAGACGACGCTGCACGGAATGGCCGATGAGCAGCGCCACTTCCAGGGCTTCCTCTACCTCGGCATCATGCTCACCGAGGACGGCCCGCGAGTGCTGGAGTACAACGCACGCCTCGGCGATCCGGAAGCACAGGCTTTGCTGCTGCGGCTCGAGAGCGACCTGCTGCCGGTGCTGGCTTCCGGCGCCGCCGGGTCGTTCGAGACGCCGGCCCTGAGCTTTCACGCCGGCGCTTCGGCCTGCCTGGTGCTGGCCAACGAGGGCTATCCGGGCAAGCCGATCTCGGGCGATCCGATCGAGGGTCTGGAGGCCGCCGGGGCGATGGAGTCGGTCGAGGTCTTTCATGCCGGCACCAAGGCGGAGGGCGGTCGGATCCTCGCCGCCAGCGGCCGCGTGCTCAACGTCTGCGCCCTGGGGTCCGACCTGGGCGAGGCGCTCGACCGCGCCTACCGGGCAGCGGCGAAGATCGACTGGCCGCACAAAGCGATGCGGACCGACATCGGCCGGCGCGTCCTGCTATAATTCTCCATCGCTCGACGTTCTGAGATCATTGGTTCGGCCGGCGATGGAATCCGGGTCGCTCCTGGACTGTTCCCACGTAAAGCGACGGAATTCCCGCAATTCCGAGAGAAATATGAGGTTCACATCAAATGAGCGGATGCCAGGGGTGCGCATTCAAGGGTATGTCCACGGCGGTCGAAGATGCCTTCGTCGGCGTGCGCTTCGGCGAAGAGACCAACCTGACGCTCTGCGCTTCGGGAGGTCAGATCTTCACCAAGGGTGATCAAGTCGTCGTCGACCTCGACTCGGGCCCGGCCTACGGCCGCGTCGTGAAGTCGCCGATGCCGGTCTTCAAGCCGTGCCAGAAGTCGAGCGCGAGCCGCATCTTGCGGTCGGCCGACGGCGAAGACACGGACGCGCACGACCGCCAGGTTCGCAATCAGGAGACCGCAAAGCTCTACTGCCGCAAGCGGGCCGAGGAGCTCGGTCTCGAGATGAAGGTGTCCAAGGTCGACTTCTCGCTCGACAGCCGGCAGGCGAAGTTCTACTTCACCGCCGAATCGCGCGTCGACTTCAGGCGTCTGGTGCGTGATCTGTCGAAGCGCTTCTCCGCCAAGGTGAAGATGGTGCAGATCGGCGCCCGCGACGAAGCCGGCCTGCTGGGCGGCATCGGCGTTTGCGGGCGCACCCTCTGCTGCTCGACCTGGCTCAAGGACTTCCGACCGATCTCCATCCAGATGGCGAAGCGACAGAACCTGAGCCTCAACCCATCGAAGATCTCCGGTCAGTGCGGGCGATTGCTCTGCTGCCTGGCCTACGAGAACGACCAGTACGAACCGCTCAAGAAGAAACGAAAGAAAGGAGCGGACGCGGCCAGCGCATGACGACCAAAATGGCAAACCGAAAGCTCATCCGACCCGAATTGACAGATTTCAAGCAGTCCTCCAGGTCGGTCCGCCGTAAGCAGACCCCGCCCGAGCAAACCAACGCCGAGGAGTTCTACTACCTCAAGCAGATGGCGGCGAAGACCCCGATGATCGTGGTCCTCACCGACGATCAGGAGCTCAAGGGCTGGATCGAGTGGTACGACAAGGGCGCGATCAAGCTCAACCGCCACAACCAACCGAACCTCCTCATCCTGAAGCACAACATTCGCTACATGTTCAAGGAAGAGGAGTTGAAGAGACAGCGCCGTCGTGAAGCGCGGGCCAGCAACTCTCGCGCTAACGCAGGGTGATCCTGCGGGGATCGGTCCGGAAATCATCCTGAAGCTGGCGGCGCGCGGCCGCCACGACTTTCTTCCGCTGCTGATTTGCGAGCGGCGAGCCCTCGACGTCGCCTTCGAGCTCGCCCCCGGACTCGATCGCGACCGGCTCGTCTTCCTCGAGGGCCCGCCGGACCGCCGGCGCCTCGAGGAGATCGGCGAAGAGCGGATAGCCGTCCTCGATCCGGTCGGCGGCGGTCCTCCGGTGGTGCCTGGCGCCTCGGGGCCGGCCGATGCCGCCGGCGCCGTCGCGGCCATCGACGCCGCGATCGACGTGGCGGCCGCCGGCGTGGTCGATGCGATGGTCACCGCTCCGGTGAGCAAGTCGTCGATCGCCTCGCAGCATCTGCCGGGGTTCGTCGGCCATACCGACTATCTCGCCGAGCGCTCGGGACTCGAGCGCTACGGCCGCGACTACCTGATGGCGTTCCTGACGCCGGAGCTGCAGGTGGCGCTCTTGACCACCCATCTGCCGCTGCGCGAAGCGCTAGATCGCGTCGACGTCGAGCCCATCGAAGAGGCGTTGAGCTGTCTGGTGCGCCACGCGCCGGGGCGGGTCGCGGTCGCCGGGCTCA
>JAHEKO010000105.1:2357-9816 GCA_024638355.1 Acidobacteriota bacterium | reverse complement strand
GCGCTCGGCGCCACCCAGACGCCGAAGGCCGGGAGCTCTCCCGGGCTCGAGTCGACCGCGAACCGCGAGTAGAGCAGGGCGCCGAGAACCGCGAAATGCACCGGCACCAGGGCGAGGCTCAGGCCGAGCAGGGTGCGGGCCGCCTTGCTCTCGCGCAGGGCGTTGGTGCAGACGACGGCGGTCGCCGTCAGCGCCGCGGTCAAGCCGAAGAGGGTGGCGTAGCGCAAGAGGTCGTCGCCCGAGCTCCAGCGCTGGAGCAGGAACACGGAGGCCGACGCCAGGAGCACCAGGGCGCCGGCGAGGCGAAGGAGGCGGGCGAGAGAGGGCAGGCGGCGCGCGGGTGGCCGCGGAGCGGTCTCCTCCCGGGTGAGGGGCTTCGCGCACTCGATCGAATCGGAATGGATCATCGTGAGCCTCCTTCGCACAGGGCGGCGAGCTCCTCGAGCAGCTCTTCGCGCTCCTCCGCCTCTTCGTACTCGACCTCGAGCGAGTCGAGGTCGGCGGCCTCGCACCCTTCGATCTCCAGCTCGGTGATCCGCACGTCCCAGCGATCGAAGAGATCGTCGACGTCGCCGCTGCCGGCGGTGTCGCCGCCAACGCTGCTCAAGGCCTCGGCGCGCGATTGCCGGGTGCGCATCAGGTTGCGCTGCTGCTGGAGAGCGGCCAAGCGGTCTTCGATCCGTCGCACGTCCCGGCCGAGCTGCGTCTCCGCCCGATCGTGTGTCTCGAGCCGGGTCTCGAGCCGGGGCACCATCGCCGCGGCCCGCTTCGATCGCCGCAGGCACTCCAGCGCGCGCTCGCGGTCCGACTCGGCGCAGCTCCGGGCGCGCTCGCGCCAGCGGCGCTCCGCCCGGCGCTCCTCTTCGAGGCGCTGCCGGAGGCGCTCGCCGTCTTTCTTCACCCGCGCGAGCTGGACCTTGGCTCGGGCCGCGGCTCGGCGCACTTCGCAGATGACGCTCGAGGCGAGGGCCTCGTGGTTTTCGACCTTGGCGACCCATTCATCGATCTGGGCGGTCACCGCGGTTGTCCAACGCTTCACTCGGTTCATCGGCACCCTCCTTGGGTTGGTTTGCTCTTCTCCGGAGCTCGCCCAGTTCAAGGCCTGTACCAGGTCCGCGTCGGTGGGATCAAGTCGTTTATTTTGAATACTTTGAGATGTCTTTTTCGGTCTCGGTGGACGGTGCGTGTTCCGAGAAGAAGATACATTACTTGTATAATGTGTGTGCATTGAGCGCACAAGAGCGAGTCAGTCTCTTCGCGGGCGATCAGATCGAATTCGCGAGCTCCGTCTCGCGACTCGCCCACTGCAATCCGTTTCTGCCCGAGCGGATCGAGTGCGAGCGCGCGGCGCTGGGCTCCGAGTTCGTCGACGACGGGCCGGTCTGGTACGCGCGCGACGATCGCGAGATCCATCCCAACGTCGAGCGGATCGGCCGGCGGATCGAGCCGCTCATCCAGTCGGCGCGCGCGGCGCTCGTGGAGAGCGAGCGGGCCGGTGTCGAACAGCTGCGGCTCTACAGGGGGGTGGTCCTCTACTGGCTCTACGACCGCTATCAGGAGCGGATGTTGCGCCTCTTCGCCGCCGCCGCCGACCCGACCCGGCGGGTGCCCTTCTACCGGGACTTCGCGGCGGACTGCCGGCGCTACCTCGAGCCCGCGGCGGAGGGCGCCAGCGGTTTCGACGCGGCCCACCTCTTCGCCTGTTTCTTCCAGGTGCGGCGCGCCTTCGACCTGGTCTTCCGCCACATCCTCGGCAGCTCGATGCCGATCGCCCGCCTGCGGGCCTCCGTGTGGCAGTCGATCTTCACCCGCGACATCGAGCGCTACCGCCGCTCGCTCTTCGACCGCATGGGAGACGTCACCACCCTGGTCACCGGGCCGACCGGCACCGGCAAGGAGCTGGTCGCCCGCGCGGTCGGACTGGCGCGCTTCATCCCCTTCGACCCGCAGCGGGAGGCATTCTCCGAAGACTCCGAAGCTTCGTTCTTCGCGCTCAATCTCTCGGCGCTGTCGCCGACCCTGATCGAATCGGAGCTCTTCGGTCACCGCCGCGGCGCCTTCACCGGTGCGGTCGCCGATCGCGTCGGCTGGCTCGAAGCCTGCCCGGCCCTGGGCACGGTCTTTCTCGACGAGATCGGTGAGGTCGACCCGGCCATCCAGGTGAAGCTGCTGCGCGTGCTGCAGACCCGGGTCTTCCAACCGCTCGGCGACACCACCGACCGCACCTTCGAGGGCAAGATCATCGCCGCCACCAATCGAGATCCGGCGCGCGAAATGCGCGGGGGCCGGATGCGCGAGGACCTCTACTACCGGCTCTGCTCCGACCTGATCACCACGCCGACCCTGGCCGAGCAGGTCCGCGGCGCCCCGGAGGAGCTCGGCCATCTCGTCGGCTCTCTGGTGCGGCGAATGGTCGGCGAGGAAGATGCGGCGGCCCTGACGACCGAGGTCATGCAGTGGATCGGCGAGGCCCTCGGCCCCGACTATTCGTGGCCCGGCAACGTGCGCGAGCTCGAGCAGTGCGTGCGCAACGTCATGATCCGCGGCGCCTACCACCCCCAGCGTGCGCCTTCCGATCCGGCCGGCGAGCTGGCCGAGCAGGTGGCCGCGGGGAGCCTCACGGCCGACGGCCTGCTGCGCCGCTACGTGACTCTCGCCTATGCGCGCGAGGGGAGCTACCAGGGGGCGGCCCGGCGGCTTCAGCTCGATCGCCGCACGGTCAAGGCGAAGATCGATCCTGAGCTGCTCTCGAGCCTGCGCGACGGTTGAGATCGGGGGGCGCGTGAGCGCCCGCGAGCGCCAGCCGGCAGGCTAGACTCGTAGCATGGACGAGGGTCACGAGCGAGCGTTGGAGCTGCTGCGGGCGGTGGTGACGCCGCGCGGGTTTCTGGCCACCACCGAGCCGACCGCCAACTACCGAAGAGTCTGGACCCGCGCCGGAGTGATCAGCGGCCTCGCCGGCTGGCTGTCCGGCGACGAGATCCTGATCGAGGCACTCGGAGACACCGTTCGCGCGCTGGCCTCGCACCAGGGCGCGCACGGCGAGATTCCGTCCAATCTCGGACTCGACGACGACGGCGATGTCGACTCGGTGAGCTACGGCGGCACGGTCGGCCGGGTCGACTGCGTTCCCTGGTTCGTGATCGGCGCCTGTGCCTACTGCCAGGCGACCGGATCGTCGCGGCTCGCCGAGGAGCTCGAGCCCCGCATCGAGCGGGCGCTCGAGCTGCTCCGCGTCTGGGAGTTCAATCGCGGCGATCTGGTCTATGTACCCCTGTCGGGAACCTGGGCCGACGAATGGCCGCAGCACGGCTATCTGCTCTACGTGCAGCTCCTGCGCCTCTGGGCGCTCGGCGCCTGGGCCCGCGTGACCGGCGACGACGAGGCGGCGCGCGCCTGCTCGGGACTCGCCGCGCGTCTGCGCATCAACTACTGGCCGGAGGCCGAAGAGGTCGACTCCGCCCTCGTCCACTCGCCACGGCTCTACGAGCGCCGGCTCGAGGAGGAGCCGGCGCCCCGCTTCTTCGCCGGCGGGTTCAATCCGTCCGGCTACGAAACGCGCTTCGACGCCTGGAGCAACGCCCTGGCCGTGCTGCTGGAGCTGGCCAATCGTGAGCGGCGGCAGCGGATCTTCGACCACGGCCGCGAGCTCTCGGCGGTCGGCCCGACCGGTCTCGTCCCCTGCTTCTGGCCGCCGATCGGGGAGGACGATCCGGAATGGCGTGCGCTCCGTTCGACCGCGGTTCACGGTTTCAAGAACGAGCCCGGCGGCTACCACAACGGCGGCGCCTGGCCGGTGGTCAATGGTTGGTGGGGGATGGCGCTGGTCGTCGCCGAGCGCGAGAAAGAGGCGCGCGCGCTGCTCGAGCGGATCGACGCGGTGAATCGCGGCCCCGAGGGAGCCTGGGACTTTCCCGAGTATGTCAACAGCCTGAGCGGACGCCCGGGGGGCACTCGCCGGATGGCTTGGAGCGCGGCCGGGCGGGTGCTCCTCGATCGCGCCCTGGCGGGTGAGCGACCACGTTTCCGCGAAGAGCGGCCGGAGTGATCGGCGGCGAGCTCGTCATCCGGCCCTGGCGGCTCGGGTCCGGCGCCTCAGATTGCCGGGCAAGAACGGCAAGTAGACGACGAAGAAGAGCACCAGCGCCACGCCACCCGCTCCGACCAGGTACCAGGGCCACGGCCCGAACTGGTCGAGGAGCGAGGCGCCGGCAGGCTTGGCGCGCAGGAACATGAAGTTCGTGTCGAGCAGGGCGTTGACCGGCACCAGGCAGGCGGCGTAGACCAGCGTCGCCGCGAACGACTTGAAGATCGACACGAAGCGGGGCCGGAAGCCGAAGACGAAGGTCGCCCAGAAGATCGCGAACACCGGCATGCCGTGGCTCACGAAGAAGACCAGGAACTCGATGTGGGGGAAGGCGTAGCGGACGTCGGGCGTGATCAGCGCCTGGAGGGTGCCGGCCATGGTCAGGAAGTAGGCGATCTCGTAGGCGAGGTAGCTCCGCTTCCAGAGCACCCAGGCGTCGATGAAGAAGAGAATGCCGCAGATCTGGAACGGCAGCTGGGACTTCATCGGCGCCTGGTAGGCCCAGGCGTGAAAGGGGATCCCGATGAGTCGGTAGGCGACGAGGGCGATGGCGATCCACAGCGACAGCCGCCGGACGCTCTCCTCGCCGAGCCGCCGACAGAGGAGCGGCGCCAGGGCCGCTGTTCCCACTACCAGGGTCACCGAGAGGAGATGCGAGGTCCCAAAGAGCTCGAACTCGATCGCGGCCTCCTCACTGCCGCGAGCCGAGCGCTCGCCGCGGCCTGGTGGGTGCGATTCCGAGGCCCGGGAACACCGCCCGGCCCCGTGCCTCGTGTAGGCGGTCGATGGTGGTCATCCAGTCGTGCATTCTCTCTGAAATCCCCCGAAGAGGGGCGCCCGGGCGCGCCACGGCTCGCGACGCCATCGCGTAGAATAGGAGCTGCCGGCCGGGCAGGGCCGCTTGCCGAGCGGTAGTCAGCTCAGGCGCTCCGGGGATGAACAAGCCGATCGCAGCGAGCCAGGCCGCCGACACCATTCACCACAGCTTCGAGGAATACCTCAGCGTCTTCCGCGAGATTACGCGGCGCGCCCGCTCGCGCTTCGAGCGGGGCGACTGGCAGGGCATTCGCCGCGACACGGTTCGTCGCCTCGATCTACACGAGCGCACGGTCGTCGAGGCTTTGGAGGCGCTGCGCGCGCTGCTCGGCGACCGGCTCGCCGACCGCGAGCTGTGGGTCGCGATGAAGCGGATCTATTGGCGCGAGGTTCTCGGCCGCGACGATTTCGAGCTCGCCCAGACCTTCTTCAACTCGCTCACCCGCCACGTCTTTCCGCACGACGGCGTCGATACGGCGATCGACTTCACCGGCTCCGACTTTCCGCTGCCGTTCCGCGGCTGGGAGATGGCGAGCGCCCGAATGTACGCGGTCCGGCGGGTCGGGCCGGAGATCCTGCAGCGGGTGATCGAGGACGCCGATTTCCGGGCGCCCTTCGAGGACACGGGGCGCGACTGCGAGCTGGCGGCGAGGCGGATTCAGGCGCGGGTCGATGAGGTCTTCGGCGGCCGCTTCGAGGCGCTCGACGTCCTGCGCCCGGTGCTGGTACGGAACAAGGCGGCGTATCTGGTCGGTCGGGTGCGCAGCGGCGAGCGGCTGATGCCGATGGTGCTGGCGGTTGTCAACCGCGACGGCCGGCTGCGGATCGACGCGGTGCTCACCACCGAGGAGGAGGCGAGCATCCTGTTCAGCTTCGCCCGCTGGTACTTCCACGCCGATATCGGCAGCCCGCGCGAGGTGATCGGGTTTCTGCACACCATTCTGCCGCGCAAGACGGTGGCCGAGCTCTACATCTCGCTCGGCTACAACAAGCACGGAAAGACGGAGTTCTATCGGGATCTGAACCGCTACATCGGGGCGTCGAAGGAGCGCTTCATTCAGGCGCCCGGCGTTCCCGGCCTGGTGATGGAGGTCTTCACCCTGCCCTCGTTCGGCTTCGTCTTCAAGGTGATCCGCGACCACTTCCCGCCCCAGAAGCGGACCACCCCGGCCGAGGTGAAGGCGAGCTACCGGGAGGTTCTCCGCCACGATCGGGTCGGACGCCTGGTCGACTTCCAGGAGTTCGAGCACTTCAAGGTGCCGCGCGCGAAGTTCGAGGACGCCCTCCTCGAGCAGCTGCTCGAGAGCTCGTCCCGGACGGTGTCGCTCGAGGGCGACGACGTGATCATCGGCCACATGTACGTCGGCCGGCGGGTGACGCCGCTCAATGTCTTTCTGCGCGAGCAGGCGGACGGGAATGCCGCCGAATGTGCCGTCGTCGACTGGGGGACCGCGCTCAAGGAGCTGGCGGCCGCGAACATCTTCGCCGGGGACCTGCTGCTCAAGAACTTCGGCGTCACCCGACACGGGCGCGTCGTCTTCTACGACTACGACGAGCTCTGCCCGGTCTCCGAGTGCAACTTCCGCCGGCTGCCGCAGGCGCGTTCGATCGAGGACGAAATGGCGGCCGAGCCCTGGTTCTCGGTGGCCGACGCCGACATCTTCCCCGAGGAGCTCAGGACGTTCGTCGGACTCCAGGGCGAGCTACGGGAGTGTTTCGACACGTGGCACGGCGACCTGTTCACCGTCGAGTTCTGGAAGGGCATGCAGCGCCGACACAGCGCCGGCGACTACGTCGACTTCTTCCCCTACGGCACCGCCAGCCGCCTGCACGCGGAGTCGGAGCGTGGGGAGTCGCCCGTACTCGCCACCTGATAGCGTCGCCGCGACGCACCCACTCCATCGACGCCGGGCCTGATCGTCCGGACGGTTGCCTTGAACGCCGCGCGCATCCTAGCCTGCCTGACCGTGGCGACGGCGGCGGCGAGTCCCGCCGCCTCGCAGCCCGCGCCGATCTACGAGTTCGGCGAGATCGTGGTCTCCGACCAGGCGCCGCGGGTGGTCGAAGAGGTGACGACGGTCGACGTGGTGACGGCCGAGGAGATCGCGCGCTCGGGGGCGCGGACCGTCGACGAGGCGATCGCTCTGCTGCCCGGGCTGTTCGTCCGTCGCGGTGCCGAGGGCGTGCCGCTGATCGACATCCGCGGCCTGAGGACCCGCAACGTGCTGCTGCTGCTCGACGGCGTGCCCTTGAACTCGTCGTTCGACGGGCTCTTCGATCTGGCGACGCTCTCGGTCGAGAACGTCGCGGAGATCAAGGTCACTCGCGGCGCCGGCTCGATGCTCTACGGCCCGGGCGGCAACGCCGGCGTGCTGAACATCGTGACACGCGCGGCCGGCTCGCGCCCCGAGGCTTCGATCCGGCTCGAGGCCGCCGACGCCCGCTCCATCGCCGTGGCGGGCCGCGCCTCGCTGCGGCTCGGCGATGCCGGGCTGGTCGCTTCCGGTTCGCTCTACGAACAGGACTACTACGAGCTGTCGGGCGATTTCGAGCCGA
>JAHEKO010000105.1:0-2257 GCA_024638355.1 Acidobacteriota bacterium | reverse complement strand
GCCGCGTTCGCGGACGATCGATCCGTTCGCGTCTCGTCGGTGGCGGTCGAGCACGAGCTGACTCCCGGCAACCGCCTGGCCGCGGTGCTGGGCGCCGGCTACGCCGTCCAGAGCCGCGACGAGCGCGACAGCGACGGCAGCTTCAACTTTCTGCTCGGCGGCACCTGGACGTTGACGCCCTCGACCGCGCTGCGCGGCTCGGTGGCGCGCCGGATCCGCTTTCCGACCCTGCGCGACCTCTACGGCGCCGATCGCGGCAATCCGGAGCTCGAGGCCGAGCGCACGCTCAACTACGAGGTCGCGATCGAGCACGCTCCGGATTCGACCGCTCTGCGGGTCGAGCTGGCCCTCTTCCGCGTGGAGGCGGAGGACTTCATCCAGCGCACGCCGGCCGAGATCCTCGGCAACAGCCAACGGACGCGGTTCCGCGGCCTGGAGCTCGCGGGCCGCTACCGGCCGGCGCGGTGGGGTGTCGACGTGACCTCGAGCTACACCTATCTCGAGGCCGAGAATCGATCGCCGGAGGCGGGGGTGGCGAAGATTCAGAACGCGCCCGAGCACAAGTTCACGCTGACCATCGAGCGGCAGACCTCCGCCGGACTGCGTGTGCGTGCCGAGCTGCTGGTCGTCGCCGACAACTTCGCTCTCTCCCGTACCCGGCCCACGCGAGCTCTCGAGATCGGCGACTACGCCGTGGTCGGGCTGAGCTTCGTCTGGCCGGTCTTCGCGGAGCGGCTTCGGCTCACCGGGCGCGTCGACAACCTCCTCGACGAGGACTACGCCGAGTCGATCGGCTTCCCGGCGCCCGGCCGGAGGCTCTTCGTGGGGCTCGAGCTGGCGTGGTCGCGGCCGGTCGCGTCGAGCAGATAGAAGGCGGCCACCACCAGCGAGTGCGAGATCTCGCCGTTGTGGATCAGCTCGGGAATCGACTCGAGCGGCGCCCGGTGCAGGTAGATCTCCTCGCCGTCGACTCCGAAGGTCCGGCGTGCCTCACCGACCGGCTCGAGGTCGGTGGCCAGCCAGGTCGTCAGCCGGTTGGTCAAGAACGCCGGGTTGGGGTGGGTGAAGCCGAGCGGCCGCAGGGTGCCGGCGCGCAGTCCGGTCTCCTCCTCGAGCTCCCGGCCGGCGGCGGCGCGCGCGGTCTCGCCCGGATCGACCATGCCGCCCGGAATCTCGAGGGTCGGCGCCTGAACGCCGTAGCGCCACTGCCGAACCAGCACTACCTGATTGTCGTCGAGCAGTGGGATCACGTTGATCCATTCCGGCGCATCCATCACCAGCACCTCGCGCCGCTCGTCGCCGTGGGCGAGCCGCCTGCGCTGGAGCTCGAGAATGCGATGGGTATAGAGCGTCTCCGACCGGTCGATCTTCCACTCGCGCATCCGTCGAGAGTACCCTGAGGGCTGGCGGCGCGGGCCCCGCGGTCTTGCCCTTCGGCTCGCCGAGCCCGGGCCAACGCGTGGAGCGCAAGTCGCAGCATCCAACCCGGTTCCGGAAGCGATACGGTAGGCGGAATGAAGAGGTCCGACATCTTCCAGCTCGCGCTGTTCTTTCCACTCCTGGCGATGGTCTGCTGGGGGACCTACGGACCGATCCTCGGCAAGGCCAATGTGCTGCTCGGCGGCTCGACGGCTGTGCCGCTGGCGCTGATCGGACTCGGCTACTTCATCCTGGGAGTCCTCGGCGGCCTGCTGCTCCTGCGCTCGGGGCTGGTCCCCGACAAGGGTGAGTGGAATCGAGACGGGTTCGCCAAGGGCTTCAACGCGGGGCTCCTGGGCGCCGGCGGTAATCTGGCGCTGATCGTGGCGCTCAACCTCTATCACCGGCCCGAAGTCGTCATGCCGCTCCTGTTCGGAGGCGTTCAGCTCGGCAACACGGTCTTCACCTGTCTGCATCTCAAGAGCCCGCCCAAGCGAGGCTTCGCGCTGGGCGTGCTGCTGCTGATCGTCGGCGTGGTCACCGCGCTCTGGTACCGGCCCGCCGAGCATCAGACGGGCGAGCAGATGAACTGGTGGTTCCTGCCGGCGGTGGCGCTGGTCTGGGTCTTCTGGGGCAAGTACGGCGTCCAGGTCCACTCCGCGATCGAAGGGTTCAAGAAGAGCGGCATGCGGGCGATGATCTCGCTCAGCTTCGCCTACGTGGTGGTCGCCGGCGTCGCCATGGCCTTCGTGGCTCTCGGCCTCGATCCGAGCGCGACCTTCAGCCGCGAAGGCTTCTCGCGCGGCCTGATCGCCGGTCTCATCACCACCCTGGGCGC
>JAHEKO010000593.1 GCA_024638355.1 Acidobacteriota bacterium | reverse complement strand
TCATCGATCGCGCCGGCCGGGTGCGGGCGATCCACAGCGGCTTCGAGGGCCCCGGCACCGGCGAGCACCACGAGCGCCTGGTCGCCGAGCTCGTGAGCCGCATCGAGCAGCTCCTCGCCGAACCGGCCTAGCGGAAGTACCCCGACAGCGTCCGCGCCTCGACCCCGGGCTCGTCGACCTCGACCGTCACCTTGCGCCAGCGGTTGCCGCCCAGGTCGCGCGCGTAGTAGGAGATCAAGTACTGGCTGCGGAGCTCCTCTTCGATGTCGCGGTAGATGTTCTCGAGGTCCTCGGTCACCTTGGTCAAGTAGACCTTGCCGCCGACCTCGGAAGTGAGCTTGCGTAGCCGGCCGAGGAAGCCGCGCACGGTGAGGCTCTTGCCCGCCGTGCGGTAGATCTCGTCGTTCGACACGATGAAGTAGATCGGCGCGCCGACCCGGCGCGCGAAGTCGAGTGCGGTGCGGTACGAGAAGTCGGGATCCTCGTCGGCGCCGTCCGAGAAGACGATGAGCGCCTTCTTGCCGCCGGCGCCCTGGAGCTGAACGAGGGAGTAGACGACCGCCTTCCAGATCGCGGTCTGCCCGTCCGGCTTCAGCCGGTAGAGGCCGTCGACCACGTTCGTCATGTCCGAGGTGGTATCGCGGGCCAGCCGCGGCTCGTTGCCGAAGCCGACTACGAACGCGCGATCCCGCCGCGTGCGCAGGCTCTGGACGAAGGATGCCGCGGCGTCCTGCACGTCGGGCAGCTTGACGAACATCGAAGCCGAGGAGTCGATCGCCAGCCCGACGGTCAGCGGCTGGTCGGCGGCGTCGCCGAAGCCCGCCACGTCCTGCCGCACGCCTTCCTCGATCACCCGGAAATGATCGCGATCGAGGCCGCGGACCGGCCGCCCCTGGCGATCGGTGACCACCACGTACAGCTCGACCAGGTCGACGTCGAGCCGCTCGGTCGAGCCCCGACTGTTCACGAAGACCACGTCCTCGGACGTCTCTCCGCCTTCGAGGCGGCCCACCACGCGCAGGAAGCCGCTCGGATCGTCGGACGGCACCGTTACCCGCTGCCGGTAGGGCTTCGCGAAGCGGGTGGCTACAAGCTCTTCCTTCCAGTAGAACTCGAGGCGGTCGAGCTCGCCGCCGCGCGGGATCTCGACGCGGGCCTCGACGTCGATCGGGCCGACCACCTTGCCGTCGTCGGAGAGCTGATTCGACTTCGGCTTGAGGATGCGCACGCGGAAGGAGCCGATACCCGCGTTCACCGTCAGCAGATCGCGGCTCAGCTCGACGCCGGCCTCGTCGAAGGCGATCGCCTCGACCCGGTGCGTCTCCGGCAGCTTGCCCAGATCGACGGTGGTCGAGAAGGGCGGCGCCGAGATCACGGCGATCTGCTCGCCGTCGAGCCGGAACTCGACCTTCGCCACGCGGTCTTGCGAAACGACGGTGTCGAAGGTGGTGCGCCCCATCACCATCGCCTCCTGCGGCGCCATCAGATGGACGGCTTTGGGAGCGGGCAGCATCAACGAGTCGGTGGCCAGTCCGAGGTCGGCGTCGGCCGCCGAGAAGGAGGCCACGGTGCCGCCCCAGCGACCGGTGGCGAGCTCTTCGACGAATACCGCCACCACCGGCTCTTCCTGCTCGGGGAGCTCCACCGGCAAGAGGAAGCGCGCGCCGTCGCTCGGACTCGGCTCGGCATCCGCCAGATCGACGATCTGATGGACGACCGCCGGCTCGGCGTTCTCGCGGCTCATCGCCAGCGTCACGCGCAGCGGCTGTGCGCTGCCCTCGGCGGGCAGGCTCTCCGCATCGACCTCCAGCACCAGCTGCGCCGTCGCGGGAGGCTCCGCGCCGGACTCCTGCGCGGCGACCGCCGCCGAGACGAAGATCTCGCCCTCGCCCACGCCGGCGTCGAGATATCGGCGCGCCCGCTCGGCCGAGATCACCTCCGGGGTCGCCTCGCCGGTCCAGGCGCGCGTGCGCAGCTCGGCGCCGTCACCCGATCGCCACCGCACGCCGACCGCGCGCGGCTCGCCGGGCGCCCCGGGGGCGGACTCGAAGCGCACCACCCGGCGCGCGCCTAGCCGGCCCAGCGCCTGCTCGAGCGCCAGCCGGTCGAGCACAACCTCGCCGCCGGTGGCGTCGGCGAGCGTCCGCAGGGGCTCGTGCGGCGTCAGCAGACGCGGCAGATAGGCCTCCTCGAGCTGGCGCCGTTTCTTCAGGCGATCGAGGACCTTGCGCGGGTCGATCGTCGCCACGGTCCGGTCCACCTGACGGCCTCCCTGGAGCACCGGATCGACGTCCACGTTGTCCGCGTCCGGATCCGACGCTTCGGGAGCCTCGGCCAGCAGACCGTCGCCCTGGTTCGGCGGCGCGTACGAGATCACCGTCCAGCCGTAGACCGAGAATGCCCGCGCCGTCTCCTCCACGCTGGGCGAGACCTCGATCCGCGGCAGGCCCAGACCCGCCTGCTCGAAGCGGCTCCCGGCGACCAGCCCCTGATAGAAGTCGGCCGGCT
>JAHEKO010000104.1 GCA_024638355.1 Acidobacteriota bacterium | reverse complement strand
ACCAATCGTCGCTCTTGCGATCCCGGTAGATGCGGTAGATGCCGCCGTCGGTCAGCTCGACGTCCCAGTAGGAGCGCTCGGCGGCGTCTTCGGTCCACCAGCCCTCTTCGGTCGACCATGGCCCGGAAGCGACCCGCACGCGGCCGCGGATCTCCTGGCGTTTCGCGTCGCCGGCCGCCGGCAGCTGCTGGATCTCCAGGGGCTTGGCGGTGGCGGCGTCGTAGGGCGTCGAGCTCTCGGCGATGACCTCGATTCGGATCGGCGGGCGCAGGACGCGCGCCATGAGCAGTCCGCGGCTCGGGGGCGTTTCGGGGCGCAGCTTGGGCGCCGGGGGCGGCCGGTAGTCGACCAGCGAGCAGCGCTCCGGGCGGTAGCCGTCCACCGTCCGCGGCGCGCCGACTCCGCCCTCGCCGAGCAGGGAGAAGAGCCGCGCCAGGGTGGTCGCCAGCTGATCGGGCGAGAGGGCGGTGGGGCCGAGCAGCGAGAGCTGCGCCTCGCGCGGGCGATCGGGATGGGCGGTCAGGGTGAACCCGTTGACCGGCGCTCCGGGCGGTTGGCGCTCGAGCTCGAGCCGCGCGAGCGTCAAGAGCGTCTTGGGATCGCGGGTCGGCGCCGGCAGCTGGATCGAGCGCTGGTGGTGGCCTTCGGGCTCGAGCCGCAGCGCGACGTCGAGCCGGGTGCAGCCCAGGCCACGGGTCTCCAGCCGCCGGCAGATGCGGTCGAGAGCCGCCCGGGCCACGAACAGGAAGGGCTCGAGGCTGACCAGCGGCCAGTCGAAGTCCATCCCTTCGTGAAACGTGGGCGAGGGCACGTGGGGGACGATCGGATGCCGATCGAGCCCGCGGGCCCTCTCGTGCAGCCGCTGGCCCTCCGCCCCGAGCCGGCTCGCCACCTGGTTTTTCGGCAGGCGGGCGAAGTCGCCGATCGAGCGGATTCCCCAGCGTCGCAGCAGATCGAGGACCTCGGCTTCCGGCGAAAGACGGTGCAGCGGCAGCGGCGCCAGGAACCGGGCCTCGCGGCCGCCGGCGACGACGGTGGGGGAGTCCGGACTCTCGGCCGCCACGCGCGCCGCCAGCTTGCTCGAGGCGATACCGACCCAGCAGGGGAGGTGGACCCTGGCGGTGGCGGCCATCAGCGCCCGGCCCATGCCGTTCTCCGGAGAATCGCCGGGGAAATGCCGGTGCAGGCCGTCCAGATCGAGGTAGACGAGGCCGTCACCGCGGCTCTCGACCCGGGGCGAGAAGGTCTCGGCGGTCTCCAGCAGGCTCTCGCTCGCCGCCCGCTCGCACTCCTCGTCGCGCGGCCGGAGGATCAGCTTCGGCATCAGCGCCCGCGCCTGGGGGAGGGTCATCCCGATGCGGATGCCGGCCTTGCGCGCGCGGCGGGTCGCGGCGGCAATGCGCGCGGCGTGGCCGTTGCCTTCGGCGACGGCCGCCGCCTCCTCGCGCAGCTCCGGCTCGCTGCGCAGGCGCGCGGCCAGGGGGTAGAGGGGAACGTACAGACACGCGATCCGACGAGAGCGCGAGCCGCTCATGACCCGATCGTGCGGGCGCGCCGCGCTCGCGGCTCTGCGCTGAGCGGAGATTCGATC
The DNA here is from genome assembly GCA_024638355.1 of Acidobacteriota bacterium. GTDB lineage: Bacteria > Acidobacteriota > Thermoanaerobaculia > Multivoradales > JAHEKO01 > JAHEKO01. Next base: position 8,246 of record JAHEKO010000104.1, on the reverse strand, counting down.
CGTAGACGGAGCTGCTCGGTGGGCCGGCTCGTCCCCTGGCCGCGGATCTTCTCCAGGGTCAGATTCGAGCGGCAACCCACCAACAGCCGGCTGGAGTAGCCGCGGCCGTTGCCGCCGCGCCAGAGCGGGCGAGCTCTCGCGGCCTGGACGACGGCCGCCGCCGCGGTGCCGCTCACCCGGTAGGGGCTCGAGATCAGCAGCGAAGCCCCCCGCTCCGCGGCCGCTCGCGCCAGCCGCAGCCAGAACGCCTCGGCCCCCCGCCCGCCCGGCACCGGAGGATGACCGAGATCGAGCACCACCAGGGGAAATCCGGTGCCGAGCAGCATCTCGGCGCTGAGCAACGCCTCCTTGAGCTTGCGTGGCCGAATCCAGAGCAGCCGCTCGAGCCGCGCACCGGCGCTCTCGGCGGCTTGCGGATCGAAGCCGTCGCCGAGGTCGATCAGAGCCGCGGTCTCGGCCGCCGCGGTGGCCGAGGCGAGGGTCGAGAGGACGATCGAGAAGCGTCCGCTGGTTCTGCGGCCGAAGATCTCGACCAGCCGGCCGCGCGGCAGCCCGCCCTCGAGCAGCCGGTCGAGAGGGCCTACCGAAGTCGGAAGCGGCCGTGGAAGCGCGGTCTCCGAAGAGCGCCGGCGCAGCTCGCGAGCGGTCTGCAGCTGCTCTCGCAGAGGGGCCGGAAGAGAGTCCGGCAAGGCGATGGGGAGCGCCGGAGGCACACTCCGAATATAGGCATAAACAAGGCGTAAGTCAAGATGAAAAAAGAGTGCCGGCCCCGCGACGCGGAGTCGGCACCCTCTGGCTGCAAAGCGGGCTACTGACCGTCGCCCTCGCCTTCTTCGCCGCCCTCGTCGTCGCCTTCCATCATCTCCTCGGCGTCCTCCAGCGCTTCCTCGCCGGCCTCTTCCGCGTCATCCATCATCTCCTCGGCGGCTTCCATGGCGTCGTCGGCCGCCTCTTCGACCGTCTCGACGGCCTCCGCGGCCGCATCGCCGGCGTCCTCGGCGGCATCCTCAGCCTGCGAGCAGGCGGTGAGCAGCAGGCCACCGGAGAGAATCAGAGCGAGCATCAACAGCAGTGTGGAAGTCTTCTTCATAGCGTTCTCCTTCTGAGATCAGTGTTTCGGTCGCCTCCAGCTCTACGCCTCCGACCCTCCGAAACCGTTGCATGACGCGAAGGCACCCGAACGGGTGTCGGTCGGGCCGGCATTAGCTGGGACCCTACGATCCTACTACAGCTTCGGCCGCTACCGGCTGCTGGGCTCGAGCTCGGCCTCGTCGGTGTAGGCGCTCACCGGATCGCAGGTGCAGACCAGATGGCGGTCGCCCCAGGCGTTGTCGATCCGCCCGACCGGCGGCCAGAACTTCCGCTGTCGCAGCCAGTCGCCGGGGAAGGCGGCCTGCTCGCGGCTGTACGGGTGGCTCCACTCCGACGAGGCCACCGCCTCGACCGTGTGCGGCGCGTTCTTGAGGGGGTTGTCTTCGCGGCTCGCCTCGCCCCGCTCGATCTGGCGGATCTCGGCGCGGATCGCGATCATGGCGTCGCAGAAGCGATCGAGCTCGTCCTTGGTCTCCGACTCGGTCGGCTCGATCATCATCGTGCCGGCCACCGGCCACGCCATCGTCGGCGCGTGGAAGCCGAAGTCCATCAGGCGCTTGGCGACGTCGTCCACGGTCACGTCTGCGGTCTTCTTGAACTCGCGCAGGTCGATGATGAACTCGTGGGCCGCGAAGCCGTGCCTGCCGCTGTAGAGAACGGGATAGTGCCCCGACAGCCGCTTGGCCATGTAGTTCGCGCTGAGGATGGCGATCTCGCTGGCGCGGGTCAGCCCCTCCGCGCCCATCATCGCGATGTACATCCAGGGGATCGGCAGGATCGAGGGGCTGCCGTAGGGCGCCGCCGCCACCGCGCCGCCGCTGCCGGACCCCGGCATGGGCTCGTCCGCCGCGGCGGCCGGAGCCAGCGGATGCCCGGGCAGGAAGGGCGCGAGATGCTCGGCGGCGCAGATGGGTCCCATGCCCGGCCCACCCCCGCCGTGGGGGATACAGAAGGTCTTGTGCAGATTCAAATGGCAGACGTCGGCGCCGATCTCGGCCGGCCGGCAGAGGCCGACCTGGGCGTTCAGGTTGGCGCCGTCGAGGTAGACCTGGCCGCCCGCCTCGTGCACCGCGCGGCAGATCTCGACCACCTCTTCGTCGAACACGCCCGCGGTCGACGGATAGGTGATCATCAGCGCCGCCAGCCGGTCGGCGTGCTTGTCGCACAGCCGGCGCAGGTCATCGAGGTCGATGCCGCCGCTCTGGTCGCTCGCCACCGCCACCACCTTCATGCCGGCCATGACCGAGCTCGCCGGATTGGTGCCGTGCGCGGTCACCGGCACCAGGCAGACGTCGCGATGACTCTCACCCCGGGCGGCGTGGAAGTTGCGGATCGTGAGCAGGCCGGCGAGCTCTCCCTGCGAACCGGCGTTGGGCTGCATCGAGACCGCAGGCAGACCGGTGATCTCGCCGAGCCAGCTCTCGAGCTGACGAATGATCTCGAGGTAGCCGGCCGCCTGCTCGCCGGGCGCGAAGGGGTGCATCGTCGCGAGCTCCGGCCAGGTGATCGGCATCATCTCGGCCGTCGCGTTGAGCTTCATCGTGCACGAGCCGAGGGGAATCATCGAGTGGGCCAGAGACAGGTCGCGCTCCTGGAGCTGGAAAATGTAGCGGAGCATCTGGTGCTCCGAGTGGATCGAGTTGAAGATCTCCTGCTCCAGGAATTCGGTGCGACGCGCGTGCGGAGCCGGGAGCGCCTCGTCGCCGGCGTCGGCAAGTTCCTCCGGCGCGGGCGACGCCTTGCCGAGACCGGCCGCGAACGACGCGAGCAGATCGGTCAGGTCGGCCGCTCCGACGGTCTCGTCGAGCGCGACGCCCAGCGCACCGTCGGGGTAGCGACGCAGATTGATGCCGCGCTCGTGGGCCGCGGCGACGATCTCGTCGGCGGCGTCCGTCGGCACCTTCAGGGTGTCGAAAATCGGGCCCGCGCCCGGCTCCAGCCCGAGCTGCCGTAGCCCCTCGGCGAGCGCGAGAGCGCCCGCGCGAACGCGCTCGGCGATGCGCCGCAGCCCGGCCGGGCCGTGATAGACGGCGAACATGCTGGCCAGCACGGCGGGCAGCACCTGCGCCGTGCAGATGTTGCTGGTCGCCTTCTCGCGGCGGATGTGCTGCTCGCGGGTCTGCCGGGCGAGCCGGAAGGCGCGCCGCCCGGCGGCATCCTTGGAGACGCCCACGATGCGCCCCGGGATCAGCCGCTCGAGCTGCTCGCTGGTGGCGATGAAGGCGGCGTGCGGGCCGCCGTATCCCATCGGCACGCCGAACCGTTGGCTCGAGCCGATGGCGATGTCGGCGCCGAACTCGCCCGGCGGCCGCAGCAGGGTCAGGGCGAGCAGGTCGGTGGCCACGACGAGCAGGCCGCCGGCCTGGTGGACCCGCTCGGCGAGGGGCTCGTAGTCGGCGATGCGACCCTCGGTCGTGGGGTATTGGACCAGGGCGCCGCACAGGTCGTGATCCCCGGGGCGTAGTTCGTCGGCCGGGCCGACCACGACCTGGATGCCCAGCGGTTCGGCCCGTGTTCGGACCACGGCCAGGGTCTGCGGGTGGCAGTCGTCGGCGCAGAAGAAGGTGTTCTTGCGCCCTTTCGCGAGCGCCCGACACATCGACATCGCCTCGGCCGCGGCGGTCGCCTCGTCGAGCAGCGACGCGTTGGCCAGCGGCAGCCCGGTGAGCTCCGCGACCAGCGTCTGGAAGTTGACCAGGGCCTCCAGCCGGCCTTGCGCCAGCTCCGCCTGGTAGGGGGTGTACTGCGTGTACCAACCCGGGTTCTCGAGGACGTTGCGCCGGATCACGGCCGGCACCGAAGTGCCGTGGTAGCCCATGCCGATGTAGGAGCGGAAGAGCCGGTTGCGACCGGCGATTCTGCGCAGCCGTTCGAGCTCTTCGTGCTCGCCGCTGGGGCGGCCGAGGTCGAGCGGCTGCCGATAGCGAATCGCTTCCGGCACTACGGCGTCGATGAACTCGGCGATGCGCTCGAACCCCACGGCGCTGAGCATCTGGGCGACTTCGGCCTCGGGCGGGCCGATGTGCCGGCGGGCAAACGGATCGAGCGGTTCTGACAGGTTCTTCATCATGACGGACTCCGTGCGCCAGACCGGCGCAGAGAGGCATTCTAGCTGCATTCCAGGCCGGCAACGGCCCTCGTCTGGGCTTCGCTCGGGCCCTCGGCGCGGTTTCAGCTGTCGACGCGGACCGTGGGAATGAAGCGGCCGGCGCCTTCCGGATCGTCGGGCGCCCGCTCGCCGGGAACGGCCGCCGGCGCCTGCCACTCGAGACCGAGGTCGGTGGCCAGTTCTTCGAGTGCCGCGACGACCTCGCCGACGTCGGCCGGCCGCTGGGCGCGGTCGGCGGCCAAGAGCCGCATCACCAGGTCGGAGAGGTTGCCGGGAATCGTGGAGTTGAGCTGGTTGGGCGGCCTGAACTTGCCGGCGAGGGTCTTGCGGATCGCCTCCTTGGCCGTCGCGCCGTCGAACGGCCGGGTGCCGGTCAGGCAGTAGTAGAGCAGGGCGCCGAGCGAGAAGAGATCGCCGGTCTTGTCGTAGCCCTTGCCGCGAATGGTCTCGGGCGGCAGATAGCCCGGCGTGCCGAACACGACGTCGGGCTGGTCCGAGAGAGCGGTGATCAGATCGGAGATGCCGAAGTCGGTCAGCTTGATCGCGCCGTCCTTGCCGAGCAGCACGTTGGCCGGCTTGACGTCGCGGTGCACCAGGTCGTGGCCGTGAGCGGCGGCGAGCCCGCGGGCGATCGCCAGACCGAGCGGTACCACCTGCTCGAACGACAGCTGGCCGGCCTCCCAGAGAAACGACTCCAGGCTGGTCCCATCGACGAACTCCATCGCCAGGAAGGCCGCTTCCGGAGAGTCCTCCACGTCGTAGACCACGACGATGTTGGGGTGGCTGAACTTGGCGCCGGTGACCGCCTCCTTGAGCAGCCGCTGGACCAGATCCTGCCGCTTCTCCGGGTCGAGGCTACGGTCGAGCCGGATCGTCTTGAGCGCCACGTCGCGCTCGAGCTTCGGATCGCGAGCCCGAAAGACGGTTCCCATCGCGCCCGAGCCGATCACCTGTTCGACCCGGTAACGGCCGAGGAAGACGTCGTTGAGCTCGTCGCGGTCGCGCAGGCCCTTGCGCAGGGAGTCGAAGGAGCTGCGGAGCTGCTCGATCTCGTTGCCCTTGCCGTCGGTCGCCCCGAGGCCGGCGAGCTCGCGCTGCGCCGCCGCCAGGCTGCGGATCGGGCGCACCACCGACGAGTAGGCGGCGATCCCCAACCCCCCGACGAGCAGCACCGCGAGGGCAACCGCCAGCGACGCCTGGCGTCGCATCTGGAGCGCCACGCGGTGGGCGACGCTCGTGGGCTGTCTCCCGAGAACGGCGAAGCTCGTCGTCTCCACCGGTGAGTACATGCCGACGAACTCGCTCTCCCCGCCGCCGAAGTGCCTGCGGATGCCCTGGAGCTTGCCGAGCGCCGCCTCCTCGACCAGCGAGGCGGGGAAGCCCTCGATGCTGCCGAAGAGAGCGTTCTTGTCACTGTCGATCAGGGCCAGCTCGGCGTCCGCAACGAGCTCGTCGGGCTCGAGCAGGCTCTCGATGTCCGCACCGTCGCAGATCAGCCAGACGAAGCCGAGCCCGCCGGGCAGCGGAGAGTTGACCCGGACCAGCGGCCCGGCCGGGGTCGCGTGGTAGAGGGTGCCGGCGATCTCCGCGGGCTCGAGAGCGCGCTGGATCCCCTCGCGCTCCGCCTCGTCCGTCTTCACCTGGCCGTGGATGTAGCGCTCGCCCTCGCCGTTGACGAAGGCGATAGCCCGCACACCGATGTCGGCCGCCGAGTCCAGGCTGTCGACCAGGAGCTGGCGGGCCGCGGCCGAGCTCGGATTGGCGAGGGCGGGGTGGCTGCTCAGAGCGCGAGCGATAGAGCGCCAGCTCTCGAGCACGCTGGTGATCTCGGTCGCTTTGCTGCGCGTGGCGAGCGCCAGGGTGCGTTCGACCTGTTCGGTCATGCCCTCCCGATTGATGTCGATGAGCCGGTAGACGGCCAGCCCCATCGGCAACAGTCCGACGAGCACCAGGGCCACGATCATGCGGGTGAGAAGGGAGGGGCTCAGCCGCGCGAAGAATCGTCGGAGACGCATGGAAACCAGGCGAAGTATGCCATGGACGCGCCGGCCGCCGCCGCTATACTTTGGGGGTGATGAGCTCGGCGGACAGCATCGTCGTCCCGGTATTCCCCCTCACGGGCAGCCTTCTCCTGCCGGGGAACTTCCTGCCTCTGAACATCTTCGAGGAGCGCTACCGCAACATGGTCAGCGACGTCCTGACGGGCGATCGAACCATCGGCATGGTCCAGCCGCGGCTACCCGGCCCCGACAACCTCGGCGTGGCCGACGAGGAGAAGCCCGAGCTCTACTCGGTCGGCTGCGCGGGGCAGATCGAGGAGTGCGAGCCGCAGGAGGACGGGCGGTATCTGATCGTATTGAAGGGCACCTGCCGCTTCCGGATCCAGTCCGAGCTGGAAACGTGTCGCGGGTACCGCCGGGTGGTGGCCGGGTTCGACGAGTTCGTGGCCGACCTCCAGGGGGAGACCGAGAGCCTCGACCGCGAAGCCCTGCTGGAGGCGATCCGCGCCTTCAGCGCCGACCACGGGCTGGAGTTCGACCACGAGCTCCTCGCCTCGCTGCCGGCCGTCAACCTGCTGCACGCCGTGGCCGCGGCGCTGCCGTTCCAGCCCGACGAGAAGCAGGCGCTGCTCGAAGCGCCGACGCCGAGCGAGCGGCAGGAGATCCTCCTGACCCTGCTGGGCATGGGCTTCGAGGGCCAGGCGCCGGAGCGCGCCTACACGCCGCCGCCGGTCAACTGAGGCTAGCGCTCGCGGAGCCGGATGCTGCCGTTGGTGGTCCGCAGGTCGATCCTCGGGCCGCCGCCGTTGATGTCGCCCTCGAGCCGGTTGCGACGAACGGTCCCGCGAACGGCGACCGCGAAGTCGGTGTCGATCGAGCCGTTGGTTGTGCGAGCGTTCACCGAAGCGCGGGCGGTGGCGGGCAGGTCGACTCGGATGGCACCGTTCGTCGTCTCGAACTCCATGCCTTCGCCGGAGAGCTCGTCGAGCTCGACCTTGATGCCGCCGTTCGTGGTCGAGGCGCTGACGCTACCGGCCGAGTCGAAGACGGCGATGCCGCCGTTGGTCGAGCGCAGTCGGATCTCGCCGGCCATCCCGGTGATCTCGATCTCGCCGTTGACGGTGCGTACGTCGAGGTCGGCCGAGCGTGGCAAGCGGATGTCGTAGTCGACGCTGGCGGAGACGTCGTTCCAGCTGAAGAGGCGTCGCCAGTTGGGGTAGACGGTCTCGATCTCGATCCCTCCGCCCTCGACGTCGATGTCGATCCGCAGCTCCTCCAGGGCCTCGGCGGCGGAGCCGCCGCGCGTCTTGACCCGCTTGCGGGCGCGCACCTCGAGCTCGGCGCGGTCCCAGGGCTCGATGAAGATGTCGCCGTTGGTGTTGGACAGGCTCAGGAGCTGACCCGGCGCGAAGGCGAACGTCTTCTCGAATCGCTCCTCGGCCGCGTCGGCGGCCGCCGAGCCCGCGGCTCCCATGCCCAGTAGTGTCGCCACTCCGATGGCCGCGAGTCGTCTCATCAGTCTCTCCTCCATGTGATCGCCTTCCGAGGCGATGGCCTCACGTTCTTAGACGTACGAAGGCGGACCAAGGTTTACCGAACCCTGTGCTAGGCTGAATGCGGGACTCATGGGCGACGAGCGCGTCTATCGCATCAGCTTCATGCAGCAGGGCGAGGTCTACGAGCTCTACTCCCGCCACGTCTCGCAAGGCGGCCTGCTCGGCTTCGTCGAGATCGAGGAGCTGCTCTTCGGCGAGCGCTCCAAGGTCGTCGTCGATCCCTCGGAAGAGCGGCTCAAGAGCGAGTTCGAGGGCGTCCGGCGGATCTACGTGCCCATGCACGCCGTCATCCGCATCGACGAGGTCGAGCGCCAGGGCGTGAGCCGCATTAGCGAGCCGAGCGATGGCGGCGACAAGGTCGCTCCCTTCCCGATGCCGGTCTACACACCGGCCAAGCCCGACTGAGCGCCCGGGCGCGCGGGGTCGCGCGAGCTCTGCGTTGCGCCTCCTCGACATGGCCCCACCATGCCTGCGTCGGCGCGCCTTGAT